>DATAAP010000058.1:0-11262 GCA_036260035.1 Alphaproteobacteria bacterium
GCCGACCGGCACGCCAGCATCGGCGAGCGCTTTGATTGCCGCCAGCCGACGCGGCGGCGTTGCCGCGCGCGGCTCCAGCTTGCGGGCAAGCTCGCGGTCGAGCGTCGTCACGGAGAGGAACACCCTCGCCATGCGCCTGGCCGCCATCGGCGCGATGATGTCGAGATCGCGGACGACCAGCGCCGATTTGGTGACGATGCTGAACGGGTGCTGGAAGGCGGCGAGCGTCTCGATGACCGCGCGCGTGATCTTCATCTCGCGCTCGATCGGCTGATACGGATCGGTGTTGGAGCCGATCGCGATGGCGCTCGGCTTGTAGCCGGGCTTGCGCAGCTCGGCGGCCAGTAACGCGGCCGCGTCGGGCTTGGCGAACAGCTTGGTCTCGAAATCGAGTCCGGTGGACAGGCCGAAATAGGCGTGGGTTGGCCGCGCATAGCAATAAATGCACCCGTGCTCGCAGCCGCGGTACGGGTTGATCGATTGCGAGAACGGGATGTCCGGCGACTGGTTGCGGGCGATGATCGTGCGTGTCGCGTCGATCGAAACCGTCGTTTCGATCGGCGGTGGCTCTTCGCACTCCGCATCTAAAGTCCCCCATCCGTCGTCTACGCGGACACGCGCTTGCGGCTCGAACCTGCCGTCCGGGTTGGCGATCGCGCCGCGTCCCTTGCGCGCCTTTTCCGGCAGGGTGTCGACCATGCGGCGACTCTACGCCGCGTTTGGAACATTTCAAGAACAAAAAGCCGGACGGACTTAGTCGCCGAGCGTGCGCCAGATCCGGTCGAACTCGGCATGATGCTCGGCGAACAGCCGCAGCAGCGTGGGGTCGAAATGGGCGCCGGGGTCGATCCGCGAATCGCCCTCCAGCATGATGCGGCGCGCCTCGGCGTGGCTGAGGCCGATCTTGTACGGCCGCGGCGACCGCAGCGCGTCGTAGACATCGGCCAGCTGCACGATGCGCGCTGACAGCGGAATCGCCTCGCCCTTGAGCCCGCGCGGATAGCCGCTGCCGTCCCATTTCTCGTGATGGCAGCGGGCGATGTCGGCCGCCATCTTCAGGCGGTCGGACTGGATCAGGATCTTGTAGCCGTATTCGGGATGGCGGTTCATCTCGGCCCGCTCGGTGGGATCGAGCGCGCCGCGCTTCTTCAGCACCGCCTGGTCGACGCTCATCTTGCCGATGTCGTGGAGCTGCGCCGAATAGCGGATCTCGTCGCAATAGGCCCTCGGCAGGCCCATGCGCGTCGCCAGCAGGTAACTGTACTCATTGACGCGCAGGATGTGATTGCCCGTGTCCTCGTCATGCAGCTCCGCCGCGCGCGCGAGCAGGCGGATCGAGAGCTGGAACGCTTCTTCGGTCTGGTCTTTGAGCGCTGCGATCTGGCGGCGCTGCCGCGTCAACGTGTGGCTGCGCGCAGCGAGGCGGGCGTTCTGCTCGGAAATGCGCTCGATCATGTCGGTGCGCTCGATGGCGCCGCCGACGAAATGGTTGATAGGCTGGATCAGAGCGCCTTGCGATGCGGTGAACGGGATGTAGCGCTTGCCCGCCGCGTCGCGGCGATTCATCAGCTGCACGACGCCGATCACGTCGCCCGCGTGATTCTTGAGCGGGAAGCACAGCATCGCATGCATTTCGAAATGGTATTCGCGCTCGATCGAGGGGTTGAACCGATAGGGCACGCCTTTGGGCAGGCGGTGGACGTCGGCCAGGCGAACGGTCTCGCCGCTGCGCGCGACGTACCCGGCGATCGATTTCGAATCGACTGGCAAGACGAAGTGCCTCGCGGTCATGTCGATGCGGTCGTTCTGGATGCTCATGCTCTCGAGCACGCGGCGCCTGCCGACCCGCCGGACGATGAAGATCGTCCCAGCCTCGGCGCCGGTCAGCTTGCGGCTCTTGAACAGCACGCGGTCGAGCAGGTCGTGCACGCGGGTGGTTGGCGTCGACTCGATGAACTCGAGGAATTCGAGGAGGACGTTCATGGTGCGGCAGGCTGCGCCAAAGCACCGATAATCGCGCAGAAGCGGGCGTAGGGTCCACTCCTAGAAGGTTAAGGCGCCGGGGCCTAGCCACTCGCTCCGGATGTCGGCGATGGTCGCCTCCGAAAGGCTGTCCGCTATTACTGCGTTAGCATGAGCCGCAGCGGGCGCGGCGAGCGCGGCGGCCGTGCGCTCGACCTTGAAACGCGCGAACGCCAGGGTCGTGCGGAGCCAGGTAAGACGGCGCATCGGTATCAAGGTTGCCCGCATCGCCTGCTCGCGCGCGGGACCAGCGGCCATGAAATAGGCACGCACGAAACGCGCGATCTCGTCGCGTCCCAGCACCGTGCCGCAATCCGGGTCCCATCGCGTCGAAGGACGCAACGTCGCGTGCGCAACGTCAATCGCCGGCGCGCCATAGCTACCTTTCTCCAGATCGACGAACATCGCCTGACCTGCTGGCGTGATGACGAAGTTGCCGGGATGCGCGTCGGCGACGACGAAGCTGCGCGGCGCATCAATCGGGGCGCCCTCGCCGGCATAGGCGCGCGCCCAGGCCAGCTCCTCATCGATCTGCCGCACCGTGCCGGCGCTTGCGCCGGCCTTGTCGAGGAACGGCCGGTTCCGCTCGACGATCTTGAGCGTCGCGACGAACGTGTCCGGCGGGTCAGGCAGCGGCGGCCTCTGCTCGGGCGGCGGCAGCGGCAGCGCGTGGATCGCCGCCAATGTCTCGGCTACGAGCGACAGCTCCGCGGGCCAGCGCGGCGGCCGTCCGCCGATCTCGTCGACGACGAGCGCGCCCCCGGGAAGCTCCGTGCACGGGTCGATCACGGCGTGCAGGCGCGGCGCGCGACCGCTTGGAGCGAGCCGTTCGAAGCACGCCGCCTGGCGCTGCAGCGCACCGTCGCGATCGGGTGTGCGCGGCACGCGCACCAGCAGGCCTTCGCCGCCGATCCGCCAATGCGCATGCGCGAGCCCCTTGTCCGGCAGCTTTACGAGCGCCGTCGCGTCGCGGCCGCGCCACTGCGGCAGGCGGGCCAAGGCGCCGGCGAGGGTTGAGGCATCAGTCATTGGTGCCATCGTGTATAGATAACATGCCGACCGGGGAACCCTGTTGCTCAGCGTTGTCATACCGACACTCAACGCGGCGGCGTGTCTCGCCGATGCGCTCGCCTCGCTCGCTGAAGCGCGGGCGCGCGGCCTGGCGTACGAGGTCGTCGTCAGCGATGGCGGCTCCGAGGACGGGACCGTCGCGGCTGCGCAGAAGGCGGGGGCGCGCGTGGTCATCGGGCCGCGCGGCCGCGGAGCGCAGCTCGCGCGCGGCGCCGCAGCGGCCGCAGGCGACTGGCTCCTGTTTCTGCACGCCGACACGCGGCTTGCTTCGGGCTGGGCCGGCGCCGTCCAGGCGTTCATGGCATCGGAGGACGGACGCGCCGGATATTTCCGGCTTGTGCTCGACGATCCGGGCGGCGCGGCGCGGCGTATCGAGGTTCTGGCTCGGCTGCGCTGCGCGCTGCTCGCATTGCCGTATGGCGACCAGGGGCTGCTGATCGCGCGGACGGATTACGAGTCGATCGGCGGCTTTCGGCCGCTGCCGTTGATGGAAGACGTCGACATCGTCCGTCGCCTCGGCCGGGGCCATCTGTCCGCGATCGATCATGCGGCGATCACCTCCGCAGAGCGCTATCGACGCGACGGCTGGTGGGCGCGGCCGCTGCGAAACCTCATGTGCCTGTCGCTCTATTTCCTCGGCGTGCCGCCGGCGCGCTTGCTGCAGCTCTACCGATGATCCGCCGGATTCTGGTTGTCTTCGCTAAGGCGCCGGCGCTCGGCCGCGTGAAGAGCCGGCTCGCGCGCGGCATCGGATCTGCGGCGGCGCTCGCTTTCTATCGTCGGACGCTTGCGCGGCTCCTGAAATGTGTCGCGAAGGACAGGCGATGGGAGACGGTGCTCGTCGTCAGCCCGGATGCGGCATCGCGGAAGCCGGCGCTGTGGCCTACGCGTGCACAGTGTCTCCCGCAAGGCGGTGGCGATCTCGGCATGCGAATGGGCCGCGTGTTCCGCCGCTTGCCGAAGGGCTACGTCGTAATCATCGGCGCCGATATTCCCGACATCCGCGCCGATCACGTCGCGCGCGCCTTCGCGGCGCTGGGCACGTCGGATTTCGTCTTCGGACCCGCGCGCGACGGCGGCTATTGGCTCATCGGCGCGAAGGGCGCCGCGCGCAACGCGGCGATGTTCGCAAATGTGCGCTGGTCGACGGCGCACGCGCTCGCCGACACGGTTGCGAATCTCGGCGCTTGGAAGATGGCGGAACTAGATATGCTGGACGACATCGACGACGCACCCGCCTATCGACGCTATCTGCGCCGTAGCGCCGCCGGATGATCAGACCGTCGCCTTCTTCGCGGCGAGATGTTCCTGCAGCCGCGGCATGAGCTCAACGAGATTGCAGGGACGGTGACGGTTGTCGAGCTGCCAACGCAGGATCTCCTCCCAACCGTCGCGGCACGCGCTCGGGCTGCCGGGGAGCGCGAAAAGATAGGTCCCGCCAGCGACGCCCCCGACGGCGCGGCTCTGCAGGGCCGACGTGCCGACCTTCTGGAAGCTGATCATGCGGAACATCTCGCCGAAGCCGCCGATCTCCTTCTCGAACACGGACTGGAACGCTTCCGGCGTCACGTCGCGCCCGGTCACGCCGGTGCCGCCCGTCGAGATGACGACATCGATCGCCGGATCGGCGATCCATGCCTTGAGCTGCGCTGCGATCGCCGCCGCGTCGTCGTGCACGATCTTGCGTGCCGCGACCTTGTGGCCGTCGCGCTCGATCATCTCGGCTAAAGTGCGGCCGGATTTGTCGTCGTCGAAGCTACGCGTGTCGGAAACGGTCAGGACGGCGATGTTGACCGGCAGGAAGGGCCGGCTCTCATCGATTTTGGGCATTGCGGCGCGTCCCTCGGCTCGTGGCGTCGAGGGCAATGTAGGTAGGCCAGCGGCCCGCGGCAACGTCGTCCAGCGACGGCGTAGGCTGGCCCAGCCGCTCGCTGTACATCCAGTAGCTGTACAGGATGCGCGTGATGAAATGGCGCGTCTCGGGGGAGGGCAGGCTCTCGATGAACAGCAGCGCGTCGTCCTCGCCCCCGCGCAGGTCCTGCTTGCGCGTCCAGCGCGCGAGGTTGCCCGGCCCGCCGTTATACGCGGCGGCGAGGCGGATCAGGTCGCCCTGCACGGCGGGGTCCTGCAGCAGCTGGACGATGTAGCGCTGGCCGAGCGTCACGTTGTAGACGGGGTCGAGGAGCAGGTCGGCGCGGCCGCGGAACGAGGCGCCGTCGAGCTGTGCCGCCGTCTGCGGCATCAGCTGCATCAGGCCGCGCGCGCCGGCATGGCTGACCGCCTTGCTGTTGAACTGCGATTCCTGGCGCATGAAGGCGAAAAGCAGGGCGCGGTCGACCTGATAGCCGTTGGTCGGTGTCCAGGGCGGGATCGGGTATAGCGCGCCGTCGATGCGCTTGCCGTCGAAATCGGCGAGCTCGCGTCCGAGCCGGATCGACAGCCCGGGCAGGTTGGCTTGCATGGCAATCGCCAGCAAGGTGCGCATCTGCGCCGGGTTGGCGGTGGCGAAGACGCGGCGCAGCTCGGCATCCGCGCGGTGGCTCTGGCCGACCTGGATCAGCGCGAAGGCGCGGCCGCCGGCCGGAATGCGCTGCACGGCTTCCATCTCGCGCGCGCTGACCGCGGGCGGGTCCCAGACGAACGGCGTCGGCACGCCGAGTTGCCGGATGGCCAGCAGGCCGTAGAAGGTGCGCGGATGGTCCGCGGCGCGGTGGAGCCAAGGATTGACTTGATCGAAGCGCCGCGCGCGGGCGTGCGCGCGCGCTGCCCAGAAACCGCCCGATGCGATGTCCCAAGGCTCGCCGCCAGGCGTGCTGGCCAGCGCTTCGAAATGCCGGGCCGCCTCGGCGAAGCGGTCATGTTTGAACTGCGCCAGCCCCGCGATCCAGTGCGCGCGCGGCACGAGGCGGCCGGAGCGCATGGCGGCCTCGCTGGCCAGCTCCAGCGCCTTGCGGTCGTCGCCCTGCGCGAACCAGCCGGCGGCGATCTGGGTCTTGAAATGGTCGACCTCGGCCTCGCTCATCAGGCGCGCTGTGTCTCTGGTGACCAGGATCCGCTCTGCCGTGGCGAGATTGCCGGCGCGCAGGCTCGCGCGGATTTGGCCCTTGAGCGCGAGCACCCGGGCGGCGGCCTCGCCGGTCAGCTTGCGCCCGGCGGGCGGGGCGCGATCGGGCGGCGGCCCGAGGTCGTCGAGCATCCACAAGCCGCCGACGCTTTCCCCGGTGGGGCGGGGCAGGACAGCGGCGCGTGGCGCTTTCCGGCCGGCGAGCTTGTAAATCTGCCCGGCATCGGGATGGTCGGCATACTGGGCTAGCCAGCCTGACAGCTCAGCGTGGCTGCTGCGGTACTGCGGATGTAGATACCGCTGCGCCAGCACATGGCCGAGAAGCACCCGGTCCCTGACCTTTTTAATTTCCTGGTCGGCCGCCGCCCAATCGCCGCGATCCTGAAGGGCGAAGATTGCGCGGTAAACGGCGGCGTCTGACGCGCTCAGCCGGCTCGGCAGATCAGCAGTCCGATCGCTCAAGGAGCCGGATCGGACAACCGCGGCAGTATTGCGGTCCGTCGCCCAGGCCGGGGTCGTAAGCGCCAAGCCTATGCTGAAGGCGGCAACCCCGGCAAGCCTCACGAATCCATTCCGCGCGCCAGTAATTCTCTTGCTGGACGTTGTCACGCTTCTGTTGATAGAGGACGAAAGCGTGGCCCTCAAGCATTAATTGCCGAGCTGCCAAATCGGCGTGTGGATAAATCTGCAGGTTTATTTATTCGAAATACTCGCGGCGTCTTTGTTCTTCAGTTTATTTTTGATCATCAATAAATCGCGCCACGAATCTCTTTTTTGCGCGGGAGATCTTAATAAATAGGCGGGGTGATAGGTAGCAATCGCCTCGATCGGCCGAGCCAGGCCGGGTGAGGCATAGCTCCGCCATTTGCCGCGGGTCTTAACGATGCCGTCGGCTGTGGCCAGCAGGGTTTTCGCCGCCGTGCCGCCCAGCAGGACCAGCACGTCCGGGTCGACGAGCTCAATCTGGCGCTCGACGAATGGCAAGCAGATGGCGATCTCCGCCGCGGTTGGCGAGCGGTTGCCGGGCGGCCGCCACGGCAGGATGTTGGTGATATAGACGCTGGTGCGGTCGAGGCCGATGCAGGCCAGCATGCGGTCGAGAAGCTGGCCGCTGACGCCCACGAAGGGTTTGCCAAGCCGATCCTCGTCCGCGCCCGGCGCCTCGCCGACCAGCATGAGCCGGGCCTTCGGGTTGCCGTCCGCGAAGACCAGGTTGGTGGCGGTGGCCTTGAGCGGGCAGCCCTCGAACCGGGCCAGCGCCTCGCGGAGCTCCTCGAGCGTGGCCGCTGCCTGCGCGATGGCGGCGGCGGTCTGGGCCGACGCCGCTTGGCGCCCGAGCGCCGGCGGCGCTTGGACGACCGGTGCCGTAGCTCGGCTGACGGCGTGGCTGGCTGCGGCCGGCGGCGGTGCGAAGCGGTCGACCGGCTCGGCGCCAACCGCCTCGTCGGCGCCCATCTCAACCAACCAGCGCAAGGCGGCTTCCTGTGCGGCGCGCGTCATGTTCACGGCGGAGAACCTAGCACGGGGGGGATGGGTCGAGTATATGAGCCGGACCAACGGGAGCAGGAAGCATGGCGCGCGAAGTGATGGAGTATGACGTTGTCATCGTCGGCGCCGGTCCGGCCGGTCTGTCGGCGGCGATTCGGCTGCGCCAGCTCGCGCAGGAGACCGGGCACGAGGTCAGCGTCTGCGTCCTCGAGAAGGGCTCGGAGGTCGGTGCCCACGTCCTCTCCGGCGCCGTCATCGATCCGATTGCGCTGAACGAACTCATCCCGGACTGGAAGGAAAAGGGCGCGCCGCTGAAGACGCCGGTCACCGACGACCGTTTCATGATCCTGACGGCGCACAACCATATCCGCATTCCCAACCTGTTGCTGCCGCCGCTGATGAGCAATCACGGCAACTACATCATCAGCCTCGGCAATCTCTGCCGCTGGCTGGCGCAGCAAGCGGAGGCGCTCGGCGTCGAGATCTATCCCGGCTTCGCGGCTGCCGAGGTGCTGTACCACGAGGACGGCAGCGTAAAAGGTGTGGTGACCGGCGACATGGGCATCAGCCGCAAGGGCGAGCACAAGGCGAGCTACACGCCGGGCATGGAGCTGCATGCCAAGTACACGCTATTCGCCGAGGGTGCCCGCGGCTCGCTGACAAAGACGCTGTTCGAGCGGTTCAGGCTGCGAGAGGGCGTCGATCCGCAGAAATTCGGCATCGGGCTCAAGGAGCTGTGGCGGGTCGACCCGGCCAAGCACCAGCCCGGGCTCGTCCTGCACACGCAGGGCTGGCCGCTGCCGAGCGATACCGGCGGCGGCTCGTTCATGTACCACCTCGAGGACAACCAAGTCGCCATCGGCTTCGTCGTCCATCTCGACTATTCGAACCCGCATCTGGCGCCTTATGAGGAGTTCCAGCGCTTCAAGCTGCATCCCTCGATCCGGCCGTATCTCGAGGGCGGCGAGCGCATCTCCTATGGCGCGCGCGCGATCAATGAGGGCGGGCTGCAGTCGATTCCGAAGCTCGTCTTCCCGGGCGGCGCGCTGATCGGCTGCACCGCCGGTTTCGTCAACCTGCCGCGGATCAAGGGCACGCATAACGCGATGAAGACCGGCATGCTCGGGGCCGAGGCGGCGTTTGCCGCTCTTAAGGCCGGTGCGATGGGCCGCGACGAGCTGACCGCGTATCCCGAGGCCTTCCGTAACTCGTGGGCTTGGCGCGATCTCTACAAGGTGCGCAACGTCAAGCCTGGGCTGAAATGGGGCATGTGGCTCGGCACGCTTCATGGCGGTATCGCCATGTGGCTCGGCGATCTCGGCCTCGGCGGCCTGATGCCGTGGACCCTCCACCACAAAAAGGCCGATCACGAGACACTTCGCCGCGCCCAGGAATGTCCGAAGATCACCTACCCTAAGCCCGACGGCGTCATCACCTTCGACCGGCTGTCGTCGGTGTTCGTGTCCAACACCAACCACGAGGAGGACCAGCCGGTCCACCTGCAGCTCAAGAACCCGGCGATTCCGGTCGACGCCAACCTGCCGATGTACGATGCGCCGGAGCAGCGCTATTGTCCGGCCGGGGTCTACGAGATCGTGCGCGACGACGACGGACGCAACCCGCGCCTGCAGATCAATGCGCAGAACTGCGTCCACTGCAAGACCTGCGATATCAAGGATCCGCTGCAGAATATTAACTGGGTCGTGCCGGAGGGCGGCGGCGGCCCGAATTACCCGAACATGTGAGGCGCACGCAGTAGGCGTTTCGGATGCGGCGCGCTATCCTGCACGAGTTTGAAACAGCCGCCGAAAGGCGGTAGTCGAGGCGGCTTATGATCGATCGGTATGTCAGGTTCCTGGCCAAGCTTTCGCCTGCGCTGACGCTCGGGGCGGCACTGCTCGTCGCCTGTGCGGCCGAGCCGGCGCGGGATCTCGGCGCCGGCGGCGACGAGGGGCCGCTCCCTCAATCCATCTCCGGCAGCTATCTTGCCGCCCGCCATGCCGAGCGCGTGCGCGACGTCGGCGGTGCTGCCCGCTTCATGGCGGAGGTTCTCGAGAAGGACCCGAACAATTTCGAGCTGCTGACCCGCGCCCATATGCTGCTGCTGGCCGATGGCCGCTTCGACGACGCCGTCGTCATGGCGCGGCGCATCCTGCAGCAGAGCGCCGCCAACCCGCAGGCGCATGTGACGCTGGCGGTCGCCGCGGCGCGCAACGGCAACTATTCGGCCGCGGAGCAGGAGCTCGAGGGCCTGCCGCTCGCGGGGGCCAACCGCGTCGTGCTGCCGCTGATGCGGGCCTGGCTGCAGCTCGCACAGGGTCGTCCCGCCGAGGCGCTCAGCACCTTGCGCTCGCTGACCGAGATCGACGGCTTCAAACCGCTCTATGAGTATCATGCAGCGCTGATGAACGACGTCGCCGGCCGCACCGACGAGGCCGAGCGGCACTACCGCGCGGCGCTGGCGCTGGAGAACGGGCCATCGGTGCGGCTCGTCGAAGGGGCCGGCAATTTCCTCGAGCGCCGCGGCAAGGGCGAGGAGGCGCGCGAGCTCTATTTGCGCTACGGCGGCCAGTTCCCGGATTCGATCGGGCTGACCGCGGCGCTCGGCCGCATCGAACGGCGCGGGCCGCCGCCTCCGCCGGTGGTCGCCACACCGAATGCCGGCATCGCCGAGGCGCTGTTCAACGTCGCCGGCGCGCTCCGCCAGGAATCCGGCGGCCAGCTCGCGCTGACCTATGGCCGCATGGCGCTGGCGCTTGATCCCGAAAAGCCGGCGGGCCTGCTGCTCGTCGCCGACATCCTCGACGGCGCCGGCCGCTACGGCGAATCCAATGCGCTGTTCGCGCGCATCCCGCGCGACTCGCCGCTTTCGTGGTCGGCGCGCCTGCGTATCGCCGAGAACCTGCAGTCGATGGGGCAGAGCGATGCCGCGATCGCCGAGCTGCGCGCGATGAGCGCCGAGCGGCCCGACCGCATCGAGGCGCTGGTGACGCTCGGCCAGCTCCTGCGCATCCGCCAGGACTACGACGGTGCTGCGCGCGCCTATTCCTCGGCGCTCGAGCGCCTGCCGGCAATCACGCCGCGCCATTGGTCGCTCTACTATGCGCGCGGCATCGCCTACGAGCGTTCGAAGCAGTGGCCGCGCGCCGAGGCCGACCTCCTCAAGGCGCTGGAGCTGCAGCCCGAGCAGCCCGACGTGCTCAACTACCTCGCCTATTCTTGGGTCGAGCAGGGGATCAACCAAGACCGTGCGCTGCAGATGCTGGAGCGCGCCGTGCAGCTCCGGCCGAACAGCGGCCACATCATCGACAGCCTCGGCTGGGCGTTGTTCAAGCTCGGTCGCTTCGAGGACTCGGTGCCGCTGCTCGAACGCGCGGTCGAATTGCTGCCGGAAGATCCGGTGCTGCTCGACCATCTCGGCGACGCCTACTGGCGCGTCGGGCGCACCGCGGAGGCACGCTTCCAGTGGGAGCGCTCGCTCCGCAACAAGCCCGAGCCCGAGCTCCGCATCGAGGTCGAGCGCAAGCTCGAGCGCGGTCTTGCTGCCGTCCGACCGTCAGGCCGCTGATCGGCGCGCAACGGTCATCGAACCGGCACGCGCGAAACTCAACCTCTAT
>DATAAP010000059.1:0-2523 GCA_036260035.1 Alphaproteobacteria bacterium
TGGGGGAACTGATGCAGCGTCCGCTGGTCATTGCCGCAGCGGCATGTCCGTCGCCGCCGACCTGGGCTGGTACGTCCATGATGCGGAGCGCGCCGCCCTTAAGAAGTACCAGGAGCGGTTCGCGAGCTTCGTCGCCCGCAAGCCATAGATGTCCGGCCTCAATGCGGTCGTGGATCAAGCGTGGCGCTCCCCCGGAAATCCCACCAGAATGCGGCGATGCATCCAAGAGATGCGCCCGCCCATTGACCCGCTCGGGGGGACACATGCGCATGGTCGCTCTTGTGGCAGCGTGTATCGTTGCCTTCTCCGGACAGTGCCTTGCCCAAAGCGCTGCGTCGGAGGCCGAAGCAGCCGATCCCAGGCTCGCCGCATACGAAGGCGTCTGGATCGGCGTCTGGCAACACGCTCCGTCCGTCGCCCGGCTGACGATCACCGCCGGTTGGCCGAGCGTCGCACTCGTGCGCTACGAATGGCTGAACCTGCGCACCTGGCTGACATACGGCAGCGAGGCTAAGCCGGATTCGGGGCAGCGAAACCTGAGTGTGCCGCTGAGCGGCGACGGCGCCATCCGCTACTCGACCCAAGACGGCAAGATCGCCTGGGTGTGGTCCGCCGCTGCCGACGGCAAGTCGATCGAAGGCAGGCGGGGCGCAGATGGCCGCATCGTCCTGCGCCGTGCGAGCGATGACGAGGAGCGGTTCGCGCCGCTCGGCATCCCGAAATCGACCGTCAGCCAGGCCGGCCCGTGGCTCGGAACCTGGGAAGGGCTGTGGAACTCGACGAACCTGCGTTCGGAGATAGATATCGCCTGGATCGGCGATGCCAGCGCCTTGGTGCGCTACTCATTCTTCGATCAGGGCCGCCAGACGTGGGGCTGGTGGTGGTTCGTGGGGCGCATGCAGTCCGGCCGCACGATCGTCGGGCCCTGGCTTGAAGGCACGCGGAGCGAGTGGACGCTCTCATCCGACGCCCGCACCATCGAGGGCGTCGTCGCGAACGGGAAATTCGGGATCGCGCTTCATCGCAAACCCAGGTAATCGTCGCGGCCGGTGCGCGTTTCCGATGACGACCTTTGAACTTGTGTCGCCATTTCCGCTCGACGCGTGCGTCGATCGCCTCCGGCAGAACACTGACCGAGAATGGGCGGTTTTTGGCAGCCGGCCGGTGATCGGGCGTTTCCGCAAGACGGCTGCGGCTGCTTACGCCAGCACGAAGCCGCCGTTGACGTCGAGGATGGCGCCGGTCATGAAGCTCGCGGCGTCGGAGGCGACGAACAGCACCACGTTGGCGATGTCGTCGGCCTCGCCGAGGCGGCCCAGCGGGATCTGCCGCGCCATCTCCTCCGCACCCGCGCCGTCGCCGACGAGGTCGCTGACGCGCTCGCCGCGCGTCGGCCCCGGCGCCACCGTGTTCACGAGGATGCCGCGTGCCGCGTATTCGCGCGCAAGGTGACGCGTCAGCCCCAGCACGCCGGTCTTCGCAACGGTGTAGCAGGCGCCGAGCCACGGACTGTAGCTGCGGCCCGCATTCGAAGAAAAGTTGACGATCCGTCCCCCGCCCTGCCGCAGCATGTGTGGCACCACGTGCTTCGCGCAGAGGAAGCTGCCCTTGAGATTGGAGTCGAGCACCATGTCCCACTCGCTCTCCGGCATCTCGTGCGTGGCGCGGTAGGTCTCACCATAGCCGCCCGCGGCATTCACCAGAATGTCGACGCGGCCATGCTCGCGCACCAGCCGCTCGACCATCGCCCTCACCGACTCTTCTACGCGCACATCCGCTTCGAGCGCCATCGCCTTGCCGCCCGCAGCCGCGATGTCACGCACGACCGCATCGGCGCGTTCGACGACGAGGTCGCAGACGCCGACGGCCGCACCCTCGCGCGCGAAGCGCTCGGCGATGCGTTTCCCCATGCCGCGACCCGCCCCCGTGACGAGCGCCACCTTGCCTGCGAATTGCATTTCTCGCTCCTGCTTCAGACGCCGCGCACCAAGCGCTCGAACACGTCGGGCGGGCCCATCTGCCCGCCCTTCAGCATCAGCTCGATCCCATCGAGATGCGACGACGCGTGCGCGCGGCAGAGCGCAGCACCCGCCGCAAGCGCACCGACATAGGACAGCCCCCAGACGTCGAGCGCCTTCAGCGTGTAGCTCGACGTGTCGCCGCCGGCGATGCCGACCCGCCGCAGCCGCTTCTTCTCCAGCAGCCGCGCGATGAACGTGCCGCAGGCAGTGGCAAGGTCGCGCTTCGATACGTCGCCGCCCGGCGCACCATCGGCCGGTGCAGTCTGCGCGAGCACATGCGTGCCTCGCTCGAGCGGCGCCAGCACCTGCGCGAGCAAGGCGTCGATATAGGCGGGCTCGCGCCGCGCCAGCCGGCCTGCGTCGATCTGCAGGCGCTCGAAGGATTTCGCCGCCTGGATCTGCCGCGCCGTCACCGGCGACAGGCTGCCGGCAAGGACGAAGACAGGCCCTTCCGCCGGCGGCACGCGGTCGGCAGCGGGCTGCGCGGCGTGCGTGCCCGCCT
>DATAAP010000060.1:0-4224 GCA_036260035.1 Alphaproteobacteria bacterium
CGCGATCCGCGGCGGGGGCAAGTTCTCGCTCGACCGCAGGATCGGCGCGGAGGTCTGACGGCTCCGCTGTTCCGGACCTTTCCTTCGCCAGCTTCGTTTCCTAAAGGAGCGGTGGAGCAGGGTATGGAACGCAAGCGGATCGCGAATCACGGCGGCGGACAGGACACGAAGACGGCCAAGCGCGGCTTCACCCGCGGCCCGAACGTGCAGCCGGGGCATCCACCCGGCAGCCCGCCCCCGGACGGGGGTCGGCTGAAGCATCGGCGGCAATCCGACGGCGGCACGGAGCCGCCAAGCGAGCAGGAGAAAGGCCGCCCCCGCGATACCGGCCGCAGCGGGGCCTGATTGTGGCCGGACTGGCCCCGGGACGGGGGGTCTGCTAAAACCGCGCCGTTCCGCATCGAGGAGGGGCGCCCCCGTGCGCCCGCATGCCATGCCGCAGTCGCCTACCCCCGTGTCGATCGTGCACGCGCCCGTGCGCCAGGCCGCCGTCGAGCGCAACACCAAGGAGACGCGGATCAAGGCGCATGTCGTGCTGGACGGCAGCGGCACTTATGACGTGAAGACGGGGATTGGCTTCCTCGACCACATGCTGGAACAGCTCTCGCGCCACAGCCTGATCGACATCACGCTGCGTGCCGAGGGCGACCTGCACATCGACTATCACCACACCACCGAGGACACCGGCTATGTCGTCGGCGCCGCGATCAGCCGCGCGCTCGGCGACCGCGCCGGCATCACGCGCTACGGCGATGCGCTGATTCCGATGGACGAGACCTTGACGCGCGTGGCGCTCGATGCGTCGAACCGGCCCTATTTGGTGTGGAAGGTCGCGTTCTCGCGCGCCAAGCTCGGCGACATGGACACCGAGCTGTTCAAGGAATGGTTCAAGGCGTTCACGCAGGAAGCCGGCCTGACTCTGCATGTCGAGACGCTCTACGGCGAGAACAATCACCACATTATTGAATCGTGCTTCAAGGGACTGGCGCGCGCACTGCGCCAGGCCGTGGCGCTCGATCCCCGCAAGGCCGACGCCGTGCCCTCCACCAAGGGCGTGCTGGGCGGCACGCTAAAGGCATAGGATGGCACGGAACAAAGTCTATACCGCGCATGTGCGCGGCCGCGGCAGCGTCGACAGCGACATCGTCTTCATCAAAGACGGGTTCTCGTGGCCTGCCTTCTTCTTCACAGTGCTGTGGGCGCTCTGGCACCGGCTCTGGCTCTTTGCGCTGATCGTGCTGGCCAGCGGCTTCGCCGTCGGGATGATCAGCGAGCTGATCGATCTCGATCCGCTGACCGATGCCGTTGTCGGGATCGCTTGGGCGGCGCTGGTCGGCTACGAGGCCAATGACGCGCGGCGTCGCGCGCTGGCTAGCCGCGACTACGATGTCGAGGATATCGTGCTGGGCCAGAACATGACTCAGGCCGAGCACCGCTTCTTCCTGAAGCATCAGCATCTGGCACCCTCGCCCGCCTAGAGCCCGATCATGCAGGCGGTCATCATCGATTACGGATCGGGCAACCTCCGATCCGCGGCAAAGGCTTTCGAGCGCGCGACGCGCGAGAGCGGCGCCGACATGCCGATCAAGGTCAGCGCGGACCCGGCCGACGTTGCGGCGGCGAGCCACATCGTGCTGCCCGGCGTCGGCGCGTTTGCCGACTGCGCGCGCGGCGTGACCGGCGTTCCCGGAATGGTCGACGCGCTGACGCGCGCCGTGCAGGAGGGGAAGCGACCCTTCCTCGGCATCTGCGTCGGCATGCAGCTGCTGGCGAAGCGCGGTCACGAGCACGGCACGCATGAAGGGCTCGGCTGGATCGATGGCGAGGTCTACCGCCTCGCTGTGGATGGGCAGGGGCTCAAAGTGCCGCATATGGGCTGGAACGAGCTTGCTCCGCGCGATGCATCGCATCCGCTGCTCGCTGGGATCAGCGCTGGCGCGCATGCCTATTTCGTGCACAGCTATCACATGGTGCTGCGCGATCCGGGCGCTGCCTTGGCGATGACCGACTATGGCGGACCCATGGTCGCCGTCGTGGGATGCGAGAACGTGGCGGGCACGCAGTTCCACCCGGAGAAGAGCCAGGAAGCCGGCCTGCGCCTGATCGCCAATTTCCTGAGGTGGCGGCCGTGATTCTCTTCCCCGCCATCGATCTCAAGGGCGGTGCGTGCGTGCGGCTGCTCCGCGGCGAGATGGACGCCGCGACCACCTTCAACGAGGACCCCGGCGACCAAGCGAGACGCTTCGTCGAAGCCGGCTGCGAATGGCTGCATGTCGTCGATCTCGACGGCGCCTTCGCCGGCAAGGCCGTGAACGCGCCCGCCGTGGCGATCATTCTCGCCAATGCCAAGGTGCCCGTGCAGCTTGGCGGCGGAATCCGCGACGAGGCGTCCATCGAGCGCTGGCTCGAGTCCGGCATCGCGCGCGTCATACTGGGCACGATCGCGCTGCGCCAGCCCGATTTCGTCAAGGCGGCCTGCAGGCGCTGGCCCGGCAAGATCGTCGTCGGCATCGACGCGCGCGACGGCTTCGTCGCCGTCGAGGGCTGGGCGAAGACGTCGACGGTCAAGGCGCTCGATCTCGCGCTGATGTTCGAGCAGGCCGGCGTCGCGGCGATCGTCTACACCGATATCAGCCGTGACGGCGCGATGATCGGACCCAATATCGAGGCGACGGTGGACATCGCGTTTCAGCTGACGACGCCGGTGATCGTGTCGGGCGGCGTGTCGTCGCTCGACGATCTCAAGGCAATCAAGCAGCACGAGGAGTCCGGCATCGTCGGGGTCATCTGCGGCCGCGCGCTTTACGACGGGCGCATCGATTTGGGGCAGGCTGTCAAGCTGCTGCGGGGCTGAGCATGCTCAAGGTGCGCATTATTCCCTGCCTCGACGTCAAGGACGGCCGCGTCGTCAAGGGCGTCAACTTCGTCGACCTCGTCGATGCGGGCGATCCGGTCGAGCAGGCGCGGATCTACGATCGCGCTGGCGCCGACGAGCTGTGCTTCCTCGACATCACTGCCAGTTCCGACAACCGCGGCACGCTGTTCGACGTTGTCGCCCGCACGGCCGAGCAATGCTTCATGCCGCTCACAGTCGGCGGCGGCGTGCGCACGGTCGAGGACATCCGCAAGCTGCTGCTCGCTGGCGCAGACAAGGTGTCGATCAACACAGCCGCGGTGCACCGGCCTGAATTCGTGCGCGAGGCGGCGGAGAAATTCGGCAGCCAGTGTATCACCGTCGCGGTCGACGCCAAGCGCTCCGGCGACGGATTCGAGGTGTTTACGCATGGCGGCCGCAAGCCGACTGGGCTCGATGCCGTCGCCTGGGCGCGGCGCATGGCCGAGTACGGCTGCGGCGAAATCCTGCTGACCTCGATGGACCGCGACGGCACCAAGGCAGGCTTCGACCTGCCGCTCACCCGCGCCGTCGCAGACGCCGTGGCGGTACCGGTCATCGCCTCGGGCGGCGTGGGCACGCTCGACCATTTCGTCGACGGCGTGCGCGAGGGGCATGCGGCGGCGCTGCTCGCCGCCTCGGTGTTCCATTTCGGCACGTTCACCGTGGCGCAGGTCAAGGAGCGCCTGGCGAGAGCCGGGATCCCGGTACGGGCGGCGCGCGAGGCGGCCGCATAAGCCGTGGACGCTGTTTCAAAAATCCGTCACATTTCCGCAATCTCTCTGTGATCGTATGGTCGACTCCGTCGGCCACGGCGAACCTCTGGCCAGAGGCAAGGATGAGCGACGCACCGAACGTGATCGGCCCCGGTGGCGGCCATATTCTCGACCGGCTCTTCGGCGTCATCGAAAGCCGCCGCGGCGCCGATCCGGCGATCTCCCACACCGCGCGCCTGTTCAACAAAGGCACGCGCAAGATCGCGCAGAAGGTCGGCGAAGAGGCGGTGGAGACGGTGATCGAGGCCGTGCGCAACAAGCGCGAACGCCTGATCGAGGAGAGCGCCGACCTGATGTACCACCTGCTGGTGCTCTGGGCGGATGCCCGCATCAGCCCGCGCGACGTGTGGGCCGAACTCGCGCGCCGCGAAGGCGTGTCCGGCATCGAGGAAAAGGCGTCGCGCGAACGAGACTAGGGTCGAGGGAACGATGGCCTACGACAGCAACAACATCTTCGCGAAAATTCTGCGCGGCGAGATTCCGTGCAAGAAGGTGTACGAGGACCAGCACGTGCTGGCCTTCAACGACATCCGGCCGCAGGCGCCGGTGCATGTA
>DATAAP010000061.1:0-2861 GCA_036260035.1 Alphaproteobacteria bacterium
CCGCTATCGGCGGTCCGCTGTAGCCGTTGCGGCTCGATGCCCATGAGGCGGAATCCGGTCTCGGGTACGACGACGCCCAGCGAGAACGCGCTGCTGGTCAGGCGTTGGCAGTCAAAGCAATGGCAGGTGTAGACCGAGGAACGAACCCGCTCGCGCGGGAGGGGAGTACGTCGCGGTCGGTGCATTTTGGGCGGGGTGACGCGCGGTAGCACGTGACGGTCGGGGCGTCCGATCCCGAGCATCGAAGGTCCAGCAACCTTCAGCTCGGAAGATCCCCGATGACCTCTGATAGTTCATCTCAGCCCATCAGCCCGCTTCGGGCGCGCATGATCGAAGACATGAGCGTGCGCGGCTTCAGGGAGGACACGCGGCGCGATTATGTCCGCCACGTACGCGCCTTCGCGGCTTTCATCGGCCGGTCGCCCGACACGGCGACGGCGGAAGAGCTGCGCCTGTTCCAGCTGCACCAGAGGCAGAGCGGGATGCAGCCGCCGAGCATCAATAGCGCGGTCTCGGCCCTGCGCTTCTTCTTCACGGTGACGCTCGACCGGCCGGATCTGGCGCGCCGTCTCACTGTAGTGCCGTACCCACGGCGGATACCGACAGTGCTCAGTATCGAGGAGGTGCTGCTGCTGCTCCAGACGGCATCGGTGCCGAAGTACAAGGCGGCGTTCGCCACTGCCTACGGCGCCGGGCTGCGCGTCTCGGAAGTTGTCGCGCTGAAGGTCGGCGATATTGATTCCAAGCGCATGCTGTTGCGCGTCGAACGCGGCAAGGGCGGCAAGGACCGCCACGCGATGCTGTCGCCGCAGCTTCTCGACCTGCTGCGCGCCTGGTGGCGCGAGGGGCGACGGCGCAGTCTGCTGCTGCCGGGAGGCTGGCTGTTTCCCGGCCGCAACCCGGTCGAGCCGCTGTCGGCCCGCCAGCTCGGCCGCGTCGTCCGTGCCGCCGCCCAGGCCGCGGGGATTAATAAGCGCGTGTCGCCGCATACGCTGCGGCACAGCTTTGCCACCCACCTGCTCGAGCAAGGCGTCGATATCCGCGTCATCCAGACGCTGCTCGGCCACGCCAAGCTCGACACCACCGCGCTTTACACCCGCGTTGCCAATACCACGATCCGGGCCGTCACCAGCCCGCTCGACCGGCTCGCACCCTTGATCGAGGAGAGGCCGCGACCCGAGGCGTAGCCGGGCGGCCGTGCGCCGCCCGAGGCTGGAGGTCGCAGACGTTTTTCATCGCCATGGGGCCAACTGGCGGCGGGCCAATGCCGGGCATGTGAGCCTCAATCAGCTCAAGGTGATGTCGGCGATCGAGCAATGCCGCTCGGCCGCGCTCGGCGGCCATGTCGAGCGCTGTGAAGATTGCGGCCACAGCCGGATCGCTTACAACTCCTGTCGCAACCGCCACTGCCCGAAATGTCAGGGCGCGGCGGCACGGGACTGGCTCGCCGCCCGTGAAGCCGATCTGCTGCCGGTCGGCTATTTCCACCTGGTCTTTACGCTACCGGCCGAGATCAGCGGGATTGCCTATCAGAACAAGGCGGTGGTGTACGATCTGCTGTTCCGCGCGGCGGCCCAGACGCTGCTCACCATCGCGGCCGATCCCAGGCATCTGGGTGCCCGCATCGGCGCCACCGCCGTGCTCCATACCTGGGGTTCGGCAATGACCCACCATCCGCATGTTCACATGATCGTGCCAGGCGGCGGGATCTCGCTCGACGGGACACGCTGGATATCGTGCCGACCCGGCTTTCTGTTGCCGGTGCGGGTGCTCTCGCGCCTGTTCCGGCGGCTCTTCCTGGCCGGGCTCGCCGACGCCTACGCGGTGGGTCGGCTGGCCTTCTTCGGCGATCTCGATGGCCTGCGCGATCGGCGGGCTTTCGCTGCCCATCTCGCGCCGCTACGGCGGAAGAACTGGTTTGTCTACGCCAAGCCGCCCTTCGCTGGGCCGGAGGCGGTGCTCGCTTATCTCGCCCGCTACACCCACCGCGTTGCCATCGCGAACAGTCGCCTGCTTGCCGTCGACGAGCGCGGTGTCACTTTCCGCTACAAGGATTACCGCCGCGACGGGCGGGCGCAATATCGCATGATGACGCTTGCGCCTGACGAGTTCATCCGGCGCTTCCTACTTCACGTCCTGCCCAAGGGGTTCCACCGCATCCGCCACTACGGGCTGCTCGCCAGCGCTACCTGCAAGGCCAATATCGCGCGCGCTAGAGAGCTGATCGCCGCCCCAGCGCCGCCAATGCAGCCGCTCGCGCCGCACGACACAGCTGATGCGGATGGCGACACAACCGATCGGCGCCCGCCGTGCCCTTGTTGCGGCGGCCATATGATCATCGTGGAGATCTTCGAGCGCGGCGGATCCCCCCGCGGCCCGCCATCGTCTAAAGCCGGGTCCGGAACCTGAGGCCGATGATTATCCTTATCGTCCCACGGTATCATTCGCTCGCCGGAACATTTCGGTCCCGGCGCCACGCCCCTTTCATCTCGGCGTCTCCGAACCCTGATGCGGCAGCACAGATTGCTGCTCAATCAGGCCGACGCGTGCGGCAGCAGCGGCCAATGCGCAATCACCGCCGGCATGCCGCTCTCGGCACTACGGCAAAAATCATTCCGCGCCAGCGGCGCTATTTCACTAAATTCCCATAGACGGCAAACCGCTCGCCGCTTCCCGCGGGTTCGTTCTTCGGAGGCTTTCGGACGCCGGCCCGATCCCTGGCCCAGCGCTCACGTCAGCCGGCATCCGAAACCCTTCACGAGAGCGGTTCCTCGGTGATCTCGTAGCGGACCTTCCCACGCTGGCACCCGCCGGTCTGTGGGAGCGTCATGATCGGACCTCGCTCAAAAATTGCATCCCGG
>DATAAP010000062.1:0-3085 GCA_036260035.1 Alphaproteobacteria bacterium
GCGGATTATCGGCCTTGCTTGGCGACATGAAGCCGGAAGCGGCACCCGTCGCGCATGGCGCGGTTGCGGGTGTGGCGCCGCCGCCGCGCGGGGTGCGCGCGGTGCCGGTCGGTCATATCGTGCCGGGCACTTACCAGCCGCGGCGCGATTTCGACAAGCAGGAACTCGACGAGCTGGTTGCGTCGATCAAGGCGCAGGGCGTGCTGCAGCCGATCCTCGTGCGCAAGCATCCGAGCGACCACAGCAAATTCGAGCTGATCGCCGGTGAGCGGCGCTGGCGCGCGGCGCAGGTCGCCCAGCTCCATGAGATCCCTGCCCTCGTCCGCGACTTCTCGGACCGCGAGGCGCTCGAAGCGGCCCTCGTCGAAAACCTGCAGCGCACCGACCTCAACGCGCTCGAAGAGGCGATCGCCTATCGCCGTCTGATCGACGAGTTCGGCCACACGCAGGACCAGGTGGCAACGGGCCTCGGCAAGAGCCGGCCCTACATCGCCAATATGGTGCGCTTGCTCGATCTGCCGCAGGAGGTGCAGGCGCTACTGCGCGACAAGGCGTTATCGCCCGGCCACGCTCGATTGCTCGTCGGCCTGCCGAACGCGCTGGAGCTCGCCAAGCAGATCGTCACTGACAAGATGACGGTGCGCGAGGCCGAGGCGTTCATCGGCTCGTTTAAGGAACAGACCGGCAAGGCAAAGAAGAAGAAGCACGCCAGCACCAGCAGCGCCGACACCCGGGCACTGGAACGCACGCTGACGGAGTTCCTGGGCCTGCGCGTGGTGATCAACTCGAAGGGCAAGGCGGGCAGCATCACCATCCACTACCAGTCGCTCGATCAGCTGGACGAGCTGCTGACCCGCATCACCGGCGCGCCGAAAGTCTAGATCAGCCTCTCGCGCGCGAGCGCGATCCACAGCGCGTCGCAAATATCCGTGCGCATCAAGGTGAGGTTCTGCGCGACCTCTTCTGGCGCGCGCATGCCGGTGACGACATTCGCGACGGCGGGATGGCGCAGCGGAAACTGCAGCGCCGCCGCGGCGAGCGGCACGGCGTGCTCGCGGCAGATGCGCTCGATCCTCGCGACGCGGTCGAGAATCTCCGGCGTCGCGGGCTGGTAGTTGTAGGTCGCACCTTCGACCGCGCCGGTCGCAAGGATGCCCGAATCGAACGGGGCCGCGATCATCACGGAAATCTTTTCGCGCGCGCAGAGCGGCAGCAGCTCCTTCCCTGCCGACTGGTCGAGCAGCGTATAGCGCGCCGGCAGCATGATGCAATCGATCGGCGCGCGCCGCACGAACTCGATGTTGACGTCAACCTCGTTGAGTGCCGGCCCGAACGCGCCGATTACGCCCTCGTCGCGCAATCGCCCCAGCGCCTTGCAGGCGCCCGCGAGCGCTTCGTCGAGTCGCTCCATCACCCGCGCGCCGTGATATTTGCGGTTCACGTCGTGGATCAGCAGCACGTCCACGCGATCGAGGCCGATACGCTTCAGGCTCTCTTCGAGTGAGCGCAGCGTCCCGTCATAACTGTAGTCGTAGGCGATCTCAAACGGCGGCGCGCCGACGAAAATTCCTTCCGGCGCTCTGTCGACGGCGCGCAGCAGCTTGCCTATCTTCGTGGAGAGAACGAACTCGTCCCGCGGCCGCGCGCGCAAGCCAGCGCCGACGCGCGTCTCGGCAAGCCCGCTGCCGTATTGCGGCGCCGTGTCGTAATGACGGAGGCCCGCGTCCCACGCTGCATCGATTGTCGCTTTCGCATCGGCATCGCTGCTGGCGCGGAACAATCCGCCCAGGCCCGTCGAGCCGAATCCCAGCCGCGACACGCGCACCTTCGTGCGCCCGAGCGGCACGCGCGCAATGGGATCGATCATGCCTTCAGCTCGATGCCATATTCGCGGCCGAGCGCCTGCAGTTCGCCGAACACGCCGGTGCCGATCGGAATGCCGGTCTTGCGGCGTTCTTCCAGCAGCAGGTATTCACGCTCGCCGGGCAGATAGATGCGCGCGACGCCGGGCGCGCGCTTCACACCGCGCACCTCGCGTACCGCCTTGTCCATCCGCGCCTTGTAGGTCGCGACGTCCTCGAACGCGGCGACCGGCAGCACGCCGAACAGGTGGCCGATATTCTGCGGGTTCTCGAGGTCGTCATACATATGCGTGACCTCGCTGCCGAAGAAGGCGCCGCTCAGCATGGTGCTGAGCAGCCCGATCGACAAAGTCAGCGCATAGCCCTTAGGCCCTCCGACGGGCGACACGAAGCCCTTCAGCGCTTCGGCGGCGTCGGTGGTCGGCGCGCCATCGGGGCCGACCGCCCAGTCGGCGGGGATCGGCCTGCCCTCCTTAGCGGCAACGATGATCTTGCCGCGCGCGGCAACACTGCACGCCATGTCGAGCACGACCGGCCGCTCGGCGCCAGCGGGAAAGGCGATCGCGAACGGATTGTTGCCGAGGATCGCCTCGGCTCCGCCCCATGGCGTCATGTGGTTGATGCCGCCAATCGTGAAAGCGAGCCCGATCATGTCGTGTGCGGCGGCCAGTTGCGCATACCACGCCGCCGCGCCGAAATGGTTGCTGTTGCACACCGACACGAA
The DNA here is from genome assembly GCA_036260035.1 of Alphaproteobacteria bacterium. Taxonomy (GTDB): domain Bacteria; phylum Pseudomonadota; class Alphaproteobacteria; order CACIAM-22H2; family CACIAM-22H2; genus DATAAP01. Next base: position 2,587 of record DATAAP010000062.1, read on the forward strand.
GACGCAGTCGCCGTCCTTCGCCTTGTCGATGGCGATCTCCATCGCGCGCTGGCCGACCCACTGGCCCATGCCATTGTCGCCGTCGACGACGGCGCTGGTGCGCGTTTCGCGCACGATTTTGACCTGCGGCCGCGGATTCATGGCGCCGACAGCCAGCCGCTTCACATAGATCGGCAGCCGCACCACGCCGTGCGAGTCGACGCCGCGCAGATCGGCCTCGACGAGATTGTCGATGATCGCGACGGCCTGGTCGGCGGGCACGTTGACCGTCTGCAGCACCGCGGCGCAGAAGCGCTTGAGCGCAGCCTCGCAGATGAGAACGGACTCCATGGCGTCAGCCCGCAAAGCGCGGTTCTGGCAGTCCGCGCGTGCCGACATCGAGCGCGAAGATGGCACCGGACAGTGGCGCCTTTGCCAGCATCTCTTCGGTCAGATTGAACGAGGCGGAAGTGACGTAGAGCACGGCGAAATCGGGTCCGCCGAAGGCGCAGCTCGTCGG
>DATAAP010000063.1:0-11901 GCA_036260035.1 Alphaproteobacteria bacterium
GTTCGGAAGAACCGGCCCCGGTCGCTTTGACAGTCATGAAGTCTCCCCTGAACCGGCTCTACTCGGCCTGCGGTGCTCTGGCGGGCATCGCTATGGTGGCGCTGCTGCTGCTGGTGATGGCCAACATCCTCGGCCGCCTGCTCGGCTTTTACTTACGCGGCGCCGACGCCTATGCCGGCTATTGCATGGCGGCCGCGTCCTTCTTCGCGCTCGCATACGCGCTCGGCCATGGCGACCACATCCGGGTCACCCTGCTGCTGCAGAAATTCACCGGCGCGCCGCGCCGCGCGCTGGAGATCTGGTCGCTCGCCGTGGCGAGCCTGCTCAGTGGCCTGTTCGCGTATTACGCGATCAAGATGGTCTGGTGGTCCTACAGCTTCAACGACATCTCGCAGGCGAACGACGCCACGCCGCTGTGGATTCCCGAGCTGGCGATGGCGATCGGCGTCAGCGTGCTGTTCATCGCCTTCGTCGAGGCGCTGATCCGCGTCCTGCGCGGTGGGCCGGTGATCGAGGATCAGACCGCAGCGACCGAGCAGCACATCGAGTAGGCGCCGCCGTGGATCAACTTGTTCTCACCGTCGTCTTCCTTGTGGCGCTGTTCTTCCTGCTCGGCACCGGCGTGTGGATCGGCATAGCACTGCTCGGCGTCGGCTGGATCGCGATGGAATTCTTCACCACGCGGCCGGTCGGCGATGCGATGGTCACCACGATCTGGGGCGCCAGCTCGAGCTGGACGCTGACAGCGCTGCCGCTCTTCATTTGGATGGGCGAGATCCTGTTTCGCTCCAAGCTGTCGGAGGACATGTTCCGCGGCCTCGCGCCCTGGATGACGGGACTGCCCGGACGGCTGCTGCACACCAACATCATCGGCTGCACCATCTTCGCGGCGATCTCCGGCTCGTCCGCAGCGACGTGCGCCACGATCGGCAAGATGACGATTCCGGAGCTGCGCAAGCGCGGCTACCCGGAAGAGATGACCATCGGCACGCTGGCGGGTGCCGGCACGCTCGGCCTGCTGATCCCGCCGTCGATCATCATGATCGTCTACGGTGTGACGGCCGAAGTCTCGATCTCGCAGCTTTTCATCGCCGGCGTGATCCCCGGCCTGATGCTGGCCGGACTGTTCATGGGCTATGTCGTCGTCTGGGCGTGGCTCAATCCCGGCAGGACGCCCGCCTCCGACATCCGCATGTCCTTCGCTCAGAAGGTCTACGCCGCGCGCCACCTCATCCCCGCGGTGAGCCTCATCATTGTTGTGCTCGGGTCGATCTACACCGGTCTCGCCACCGCGACCGAGGCGGCAGCGGTCGGTGTCATCGGCGCGCTGGCGATCTCGGCGGTACAGGGGACATTGACGCGCAAGACCTTCGTCGAGGGCCTGATGGGCGCCACGCGCCTGTCCTGCATGATCGCGCTGATCCTTGCCGGTGCCGCGTTCCTGACCTTGGCCATGGGCTTCACCGGCTTGCCGCGCGGGCTCGCCGAATGGATCGACTCCCTCGATCTGTCGCCATGGATGCTGATCGCGTCGCTGACGGTGTTCTACGTGGTTCTCGGCTGCTTCCTCGACGGCATCTCAATGGTGGTTCTGACCATGGCGGTCGTGCTGCCGACGGTGCAGCGCGCGGGTTTCGACCTTGTCTGGTTCGGCATCTTCGTCGTGCTCGTGGTGGAGATGGCGCAGATCACGCCACCGGTCGGCTTCAACCTGTTCGTGCTGCAGGGCATGACCGGCCACCAGATCACTTACATCGCCCGCGCGGCGCTGCCGCTCTTCCTGCTGATGGTGGTCGCGGTTGTGCTCGTCACCGTCTTCCCAGAGATCGTGACCTATTTGCCACAAAAGATGATCGCCACGCGTTGAGTCGGGGCGGCGGCGAGGATCGCGCTTCAATTCGCCATCCCGCCGGGGTACACAGGGGAAACTGAGACATTTCGTTCCGGTTGCCGATGCACCGGAACCGTAGCGGTCCCCGACGATGAGGCTGACCAGGCGGGCTTTGATGGCGGGCGGCAGCGCCTTTGCGGCGGCGCTGTCCGCCGGAGTGCGGTCGGCTGCGGCCCAGGAGCCGCGCTTCTTCCGCATAGCCACGGGCCCTGTCGACAGCTCCTATTTCGGCATCGGCACCCTGATCGGCAACGTTGTCAGCTCGCCGCCGGGTGCCCGCGAATGCGAGCGCGGCGGCAGTTGCGGCGTGCCTGGCCTGATCGCTGTCACCCAGACCACCGCCGGCCCGCTCGCCAACATCGAGGCGATCGCCAACAATCGTTTTGAATCAGCGCTGTGCCAGGCTGATATCGCCTACTGGGCGTTCCACGGAAGCGGCATGTTTCGCAAGCAGGGCGCCGTGACGAATCTGCGCGCCATCGCCGGCCTCTATCCGGAGACGATGCACATCGTCGCGCGCGCCGATCGCAAGATCGACGACCTGCGCCGCCTGCGCGGCAAGACGGTGTCGATGGGCGAGCCGAACTCGTCAACCCAGCTCACCGCGAAGGCGATGCTGCAGACCCTCGGCATCCCCGAGCGCGACATCAAGGTGCAGAACCTTGCCCCTGCCCAGGCGATGGAGGCGCTGCGGGAGGGCAAGCTCGACGCCTTCTTCCTGATGACCGGCGTGCCGGCGCCGGAAATCCGCGACCTTGCCGGCAATGGCGGCATCGCCCTGGTGCCGATCGATAGCGCGGGTGTGCGCAAGCTCTCCGGTGCCTTCCCGTTCTTCGCCGAAGCCGCGATCCCCTCACAGGCCTATCCCGGCGTGCCGGAGACCCCCTCGCTCAGCGTGGTCGTGCTGTGGGTCGTCGGTGCGGAGGTCGATGAGAAGATCGTCTACGGCCTGACCCGCGCACTGTTCCATCCCAACAACCGCCGAGCCCTCGACACCGGCCACCCCTACGGCCGCCTCATCCGCCGCGATCGCGCGCTCGACGGCGTCGCCCTGCAGCTCCACGCCGGCGCTGCGCTCTACTATTTCGAAGAGGGCCTGATCCGCTAGGCGGTCTCGTATTTCTCGATGACCCAGCTCTCGGCGTCGGCATCACGCCGCCACTCCCGCAGCAGCGGATGGTCCCACACCGCGGCGACGTACGCCTTGGCATCGGCCGGCAGCTCCGGCTCCCAGGTCACGAAACGGCTCACCACCGGGGCGTACATCGCATCGGCCATGTTCATGGCAGTACCGAACAGGAATGGCCCGCCGGCGCCGTAGCGTGCGCGTGTGTCCCGCCACAGCGTGACGATCCGCTCAATGGCGGCCAGCGTCTCCGGCGTGCGGCCCTTGCCGGGGAAACGCTTGCGCGTGTTCATCCACATGATGCGGCGCAGGTCGGCGAACCCAGCATGCATCTCGCTTGCGATCGAGCGCGCGTGGGCGCGGGCGGCGCGGTCCTGCGGCCACAGCTCGGCGCGCGGGAAAACGTCGTGCAGGTACTCGCCGATCGCCAGCGATTCCCAGACCAGCACGTCACTGTGGCGCAGCGCCGGCACTTTGCCGGACGGGGAGTGCTTGCGGATCTCCGTTGCCGTTTCGGGGCGCCACAGGGGAATGACTACCTCGTCGAACTCGATACCGGCGAGCCGGCAGGCGAGCCAGCCGCGCAGCGACCAGGACGAGTAGACCTTGTTGGCGATATAGAGCGTGAATTCAGTCATGCCGGACCATAGAAGCCGGGCTCGTATGACGGCAAGGCTCTGGTTCCACGGGACGGTTTCCGGCACTGTGTGCCGCCTTTGACTCAACCGGGAGCACGCCTTGTCCCTGCCGTTCCGCGCCAAGCCTGCCGCCGAGACCCTCCCGCTCACCCTATTGACCAAGCAGGCCCTTCCCGGCTGGCTCACGCGCGCCGGCGCCGTCCGCCGCGCCTGGGTCCAAGGCAGCGGCTTCAAGGCCGCAGCGGGCGAGCTGTGCCTGCTACCGGGCCGCGATGGGGCGCCGGCCGGCGCCCTGGTCGGCATCGCCGGCGACGGCGGTCCTGACGATCTGTGGACTGCCGCCGGTCTGTCGGGCCGCCTGCCGGAGGGCAGCTGGCGATTCGATCCCGAACCGGCCGGCCCGGAGGCGACGCGGCTCGCGCTCGGCTGGGCGCTCGGCGCCTACTCCTTCACGCGCTACAAGCAGCCCGGCCGCGCGGCGGCCGAGCTGGTCTGGCCGGCGCGCGCCGATCGCGGCTATGTGGAGCGTGCTGCACGTGCCGCCGCACTGGTGCGCGACCTCGTCAACACGCCGGCCGAGGACATGGGCCCGGCGGAGCTGGCCAAGGCGGCCGCGGCGATGGCGCGCCGGCTCGGCATGACGACTCGGGTCATCGAGGGCGAGGCTCTGCTCGAGAAGAACTTCCCGCTGATCCACGCGGTCGGCCGCGCCAGCCAGCGCGCGCCGCGGCTGATCGACCTCGCCTGGGGCAAGGCCGCTCACCCCAAGGTCACTCTGGTGGGCAAGGGCGTGTGCTTCGACACCGGCGGGCTCGATATCAAGAGCGACGCCGGCATGAAGCTGATGAAGAAGGACATGGGCGGGGCTGCCCATGCGCTCGGCCTAGCCCAGATGATCGTCGAGGCGAAGCTGCCGGTGCGGCTGCGCGTGCTCGTTCCGGCGGTCGAGAACGCCGTCGCCGGCAACGCGCTGCGGCCGCTCGACGTCGTCAAGTCGCGCAAGGGGCTGACGGTCGAGATCGGCAACACCGATGCCGAAGGCAGGCTGATCCTCGCCGACGCGCTGACCGAAGCCTCGCGCGACAAGCCGGCGCTGCTGGTCGATTTCGCGACGCTGACCGGTGCGGCGCGCGTGGCGCTGGGCCCGGAGCTGCCGGCGCTGTTCTGCAACGATGATGCGCTCGCCGACGAGCTCGCGCGCCATGCGGCTGCGGAGGCCGACCCGCTCTGGCGGCTGCCGCTGTGGCAGCCATACCGCAAGCGGCTCGACAGCAAGGTCGCCGACCTCAACAACATCGCCGAGGGCGGCTTCGCCGGCTCGATCTACGCCGCGCTATTCATGCAGGACTTCATCGAGCCGGGGATTCCCTGGCTTCATTTCGACCTGTTCGCCTGGAATCCCTACGCCCGGCCGGGCCGGCCGGAGGGTGCGGAGGCGCAGGTGATCCGGGCCGTCTATGCCCTGATCGCGGCGCGGTTCGGCGGCAAGCGCGAAGCGCCGAGCGCAAGCAATTGATAAAACTCGGACTTTCCAGAAATCCACAGCGGTAAAATTATCCCGTTGTTAACGTTGATCGGCTGAGATGGGCACGCTGGGGTGGTCTGTGATCCCGGCGTGATCGGGGGAGTACGAGTCGCGCAATGGAGAACGCAGCGCAGGCAGCCGCCGCGAGTGCCCCTGCGGCCGAGGAGGATGACGGACCCGTCCCCGTCTACACCTCGGACCGCAGCACTCATTTCGCGTTCACGCACAAGGTCTTCGGCATCAAGGACGCGGTCTTCAAGCTGTCCTCCACCGAGGAGCCGCTCTTCCATGTCGATCTCGGCGATCTCAAATGCGGCATATCGCTTACCTCGCTGCGCAATGAGTTCTCCATCAAGCGCGACAGCGACGACGGAAAGCTGCTGGCGCTGATCGAAAAAGCGCTGCGCTACGTCAAGGAGATCCGGCCCGGCGACTCGATCCCGAAGGAGCTGCTCGACGGCTCGTGCTCGTGGAGCGTGGAGGACCGCCACCGCAAGCTCGCGCATAACCGCATGACCGTACAGCTCGCCTCATGGCTCAGCGGCGGCGAGGCGGATATAGCGGATGCGACGAAACTGGAGAAGATCGCGGGCGATCCCGAGACCAAGCAGCGCGTGCAGAAGGCCTTTGCAGAGGCGGCGGAGAAGATCGGACTCGGGCGCGAACGCGCTTCCGAGGTCATCGACCGTTTCGAGACGCTGGCGCGCGAGCTCGCGTATATCGAGGCGCTACGCGAGCGCTTCCAGCATGTGCGCATGATCATGGTGCGCCTCGCGGAGATGAGCCAGATCTACAAGCCCGAGCGCGCGATCATGGAGGAGCTGGTGCGCGTACAGATGCTGATGCGCAACCCCGACGGCGAGTTCCAGAACGATTTCGGCCTGATCGACGCGCATACCTGCGAAATCGTAAACATGCTGAAGAAGATCGACATGCAGATCGCGTTCATCCGCTCGAACCGGGACGATCTGCACTACAAGCTGATGAAGTGGGACGATCTCATCGCCAAGTGGGCATCGACCAAGATCGAGAAGAGCGAGGCGCTCGAAAACCTGATGCGCGCCACCTACCGCTTCGTCGCCCAGCATTACCCGCAGCGCAGCAACTGGCAGCTCCAGAACAAGAAGCGGCGCTGATCTCCGCCGGAAGAGCGCGTCGTCGACCCTCTCTTAACCCCGAGCTAGGCTCACGCGCAGAGATCTTGCAGCCCGAGGAGCGCATGACGTTGGCGCACGTGTCGTTCGCCCGGACCGCGCCGGTTGCGCCGCAGACCTACTGGATTCTTACGTTCGGTGCCGCCGTTGCGGTTGATCGATGTCGTTGGCCTGAAGGCACCCGCCTCGCAGCGCGCGCGAAACACTCACCGCGCCGAGCGGGGGAGCAGGCCGGGTGAGGCGCTGGCTGGCATCCTTGGCCGAAATCAGATCGCAATATCTTGTGGTATTGCGCAATCGGGACGGGAACTTCGCAATTGCGGCCGGCCTGCGCGCCGTAGGGGGCGAACTGATTTCGGTGCGCGATCGGGACGTATATCAGGTCTTCCGCGTGCGCGCGCCCGGCCATGACCTGCGGCCGAGGGAGTATTGGCCTCGCAGCCAACACGTTACTTGCGGCTTACACCTCTTCCTGAGCGCTCGGCTAGAAAGGAGACGGCCAGCGGAGGGCTTGACGGCTGTTCGATGGTCTGGACCTGTTCTCCGGGTCAGCCGTTGAGGACAAGCGTGAAGTCGCTAGCCGAATCCGAAATCCGCAAGGTCGTCTTCGGCGCCATGCTTGCGATGTTCCTGGCGGCGCTGGACCAGACGATTGTGGCGCCGGCATTGCCGCCGATGGCGCGCGATCTCGGCCATTTCGACCTACTGTCCTGGGTGGTGACTGCCTACCTGCTGTCAGCGATCTGCGTCACCCCGATCGTCGGCAAGCTCAGCGACCTTTACGGCCGCCGCCATCTCATCACGATCTGCCTCGTCATCTTCATGATTGGCTCGGTCGCGTGTGCGCTTGCGCCGGACATGTACACGCTTATTCTGGCGCGGGCGCTGCAGGGTATCGGCGGCGGCGGTCTCATCCCGCTCGCGCAATCGGCGATCGCCGACGTCGTCAGCCCACGCGAGCGCGGCCGCTATGCAGCCTATTTCTCCGCGGTGTGGGCGTCGTCCGCGGTGCTGGGCCCGACGCTCGGCGGCCTGCTGAGCGAGCATGCCGGCTGGCCATGGATCTTCTGGATCAACTTGCCGCTCGGCCTGGTTGCGCTCCTGATCAGCGAGCGCGCGCTGCGTCGGCTTCCCATCGAGCGGCACGAGCGCTCGCCCGTCGAGTTCGGCACTATCCTCCTGCTGCTGGGCGGCACGGTAGCGCTGCTCGCCGTCCTTTCGCTGGGCGGCAAACGGCTCGCCTGGACGTCGCCGGAACTCCTGGCACTCGCGGCTGCGTCTCTCGTTCTCGGCGCGCTGTTCGCCTGGCGGCAGACGCGCGCGCCGGACCCGATCCTGCCACCCCGCTTCCTGCGCGACCGCGTGATCGCGCCCACGCTCGCCGGCAGCTTCATCGTCTACGGCGGCTATCTTGCGCTGCTAGTGCTGGCTCCGGTCTACTTCCAGGTGGCACTCGGCACATCCGTCAGCGATGCCGGCCTGCTCATGATTCCGATGATGTTCGCAAGCACCATCACTGCCAACTACACCGGCCGGTATTCGCAGCGGACCGGCCGCTACAAGCAGCCGCCGCTCATCGGCCTTCCGGTGGCCATCGCCGGGCTTGCGGCAATCGCGTTCTTCAGCGCGAGCCTACACCCGGCCGCCGCGTCCGCCTTGCTGGCGATCGTAGCGCTCGGGATCGGCCCGATGTTCCCGTGCAGCACCGTCGCCGTCCAGAACGCGGTCGCGCGGCGCGACATCGGTGCGGTCAGCGGCGCGCTCGCCTTCACGCGCTCGCTCGGCGGCGCGTTCGTCATTGCTGCGGCTTCCGGCCTCGTCTTAGGTTTGGCGGCGCGCGGCTTGCCCGAGCTTGGGGCGGTCGCCAACATCGAGGATCTCGCGCGTGAGGCGCTGCCGCCGGCCTCGCGGGCGGTCATCGCTCACGCCTTCGGCATCACCTTCGCCGCGATCGCCGGCGCTATCGCGGTCAGCCTAATCTTCTTCGCCCGCGTCGAGGAGCGCGCCCTGCGCACGCACCCCGAGCCGGTCAAGGCGCCGGGGCAGTGAGAGTCCGCTAGGAAATTCCCTGGCGTTGGGGCGGGCTTTGGCCACCCGCCGCTCGCCCTGCAGATTGTGCGTTCGCCTCACGCCACCCGGTTCATCAGCGGCTTTCCTTCCCGCGCGCGCATGATGTTGTCGACGATCTGCGGGATGGCGGAGCGGGGATTGGTGGTGCTGGCGATGTGCGGCGTGATCGTGATTTTCGGGTGCGTCCAGAACGGATGGTCCGATGGCAGCGGCTCGATGTGAAAGACGTCGAGCGTGGCGCCGGCGATGTGCCCGGAATCGAGCGCCGCGATCAGGTCCGCATCGACGACATGGCCGCCGCGCGCGGGGTTGATCACGTAAGCGCCGCGCGGCAGCTTGCCGAGCAGCTTGGCGCCGATGATGCCGCGCGTCTCGTCATTGAGCGGCAGCAGGCAGATGAGGATGTCCGTGCGCGCGACAAACGCGTCGAGCTGCGCCGGCCCGTGGAAGACGTCGACATTGTCGACGCATTTCGGCGTGCGGCTCCACGCCGCGACCGGGAAGCCGAGCTCCCTCAGCCGCCGCGCCGCGTCTTCGCCCAGCGCCCCGAGGCCGAGAATGCCGATGCGGCGCGTGTCGGTATCGGGCGGCGGCAGCTTCGCCCAGCGGCGTTCACGCTGGACCTGCTCGTAATGGAGCATCTGACGGTGATAGCGCAGCACGTGCAGCAGCACGTACTCCGTCATCGCCTGCGTGAGCTTCAAGTCGATCAGCCGCACCACCGGCACGCCCTTGGGCCGCTCGGGATCGCCCAAGATGTGCTCGTACCCGGCGCCAAGCGCCGAGATCAGCTTCAGGTTCGGATAGTTCTTAGCGGCGCCCTTGGGATGACGCCAGCCGAGCACGACCTCGATGTCGGCAACGTCGCCGCGGTTGCTCCAGGAGCGGACTTCCAGATCGGGGGCGAGCCGCTTGAATTCCTCGATCCAGCCGGCGGGGTCCTCGCCGCCGAGAAAGAGAACTGCCGTCACTGCCGTACGACGCCTTCGGTCGCCTCGAGCGCGAAGGCGGCGGCCATCAGCGCGCGCGTGTACGGCTCGCGCGGCGCCTCGAAGACCTGCGCCGAGGGCCCGCGCTCCACGACCTTGCCGTCCTTCAGCACCATCACCTCGTCGGCGAGCGCGCGCACCACCCGCAGGTCGTGGCTGATGAAGAGGTAGGCGAGGCGGTGCTTCTGCTGCAATTCGCGCAGCAGGTCGACGATCTGCGCCTGCACGGACATGTCCAGCGCCGAGGTCGGCTCGTCGAGGATCACCAGGCGCGGCTTGAGCACAAGCGCGCGAGCGATCGCGACGCGCTGGCGCTGCCCGCCCGAAAATTCATGCGGGTAGCGGTGGCGCGTCTCGGGGTCGAGGCGCACCTCGCGCAGCACCTCGACGATCATCTGTTCGCGCTCCGCGGGCGTGCCGATCTTGTGGATACGCAGGCCCTCTTCGACAATCTCGCCGACGGAAAGGCGCGGGCTCAGGCTGCCGAACGGGTCTTGGAAGACGATCTGCATCTCCCTGCGCAGCGGCCGCAGCTCGCTCGCGCGCAGGTCCTGGATGGCGCGGCCGTCGAACTCGATCGTACCCTTCGAGGATTCCAGCCGCAGCAAGGCTAAGCCCAGCGTGGTCTTGCCGGAGCCGGATTCGCCGACGATCCCCAGCGTGTGGCCTTCCTTGACCGAGACGTCGATGCCGTCCACCGCCTTGACGTGGCCCACCGTGTGGCGGAACACGCCGGCCTTAATCGGAAACCAGACGCGCAGGTCGCGCGCGGCGATCACGGTGCGCGCATCGGGTGGCGGCGGTGAGGGCTCTCCCTTCGGCTCGGCCGCGAGCAGGTGCCGTGTGTATTCGTGCTGCGGCGCCGTGAACACCTGCTCGACCGGGCCGGTCTCGACGATCTTGCCCTGCTGCATCACACATATGCGGTGCGCCAGCTTGCGCACGATGTTGAGGTCGTGGGTGATGAACAGCATGGCCATGCCGAGCCGCTCCTGCAGCTCGCGCAGCAGCTTCAGGAGCTGCGCCTGGATCGTCACGTCAACCGCGGTGGTTGGCTCGTCGGCGATCAGCAGGTCGGGCTCGTTGGCGAGCGCCATCGCGATCATCACGCGCTGGCGCTGCCCCCCGGAGAGCTGGTGTGGGAAGGCGTCGAGGCGCTTTTCCGCCTGGGCGCCGAGTCCGACCAGCCGCAAAAGTTCGACGATGCGTGCGCGGGCAGCGCTGCCGGATAGCCCCTTGTGGATGCGCAAGGTCTCGCCAATCTGCTTCTCGATCGTGTGGAGCGGATTGAGCGAGGTCATCGGCTCCTGTAAGATCATGGCGATACGGTTGCCGCGCACGCCGCGCAGGTAGCGTTCAGACGCGCCGATCAGCTCCTCGCCCTTGAAGCGGATCGAGCTGCCTTCCGGATGCTTTGCGATCGGGTAAGGCAGGAGCTGCAGCACGGACAGCGCCGTCACCGACTTGCCCGACCCGGATTCGCCGACGAGCGCCAGCGTCTCGCCCTTCTCGAGCTGGAACGACACGCGGTCGACGGCCGTGAAGGTGCGGGTGCGGCCGACATCGAAGGTCACGGACAGGTCGTGCACATCGAGCAGAGGCGGGTCGGGAGTCATCGGAAGATCTTTCGCGGGTCGAAGGCGTCGCGCACCGCCTCGCCGATGAAGACGAGCAGGGTCAGCATGATGGCGATGATGAGAAAGGCCGTGATGCCGAGCCAGGGCGCCTGCAGGTTGGATTTGCCCTGGTTGAGCAGCTCGCCCAGTGACGGCGAGCCGGGCGGCAGGCCGAAGCCGAGGAAGTCGAGTGAGGTGAGGGCCACCACCGAGCCGGACAGGATGAAGGGCATGAAAGTGAGCGTTGCGACCATCGCATTGGGCAGAACGTGCCGGAACATGATGCTGACGTCGTTGGCGCCGAGCGCCTTCGCCGCGCGCACATAGTCGAAATTGCGCGCACGCAGGAATTCCGCACGCACGACACCGACCAGCCCCGTCCAGCTGAACAGAAGCAGCAACCCCAGCAGCCACCAGAAATTCGGCTGCACGAAGGCGGCGAGGATGATCAGCAGGTAGAGCTCCGGCAGGCCGGACCAGATCTCTATGAAGCGCTGGAACAGGAGGTCGGTCCAGCCGCCGAAATAGCCCTGCAGCGCGCCGGCGATGACGCCGATGATCGAGGACAGCACCGTGAGCGTGAGCCCGAACAGCACCGAAATGCGGAAGCCGTAGATCAGCCGCGCCAGCACGTCGCGGCCCTGGTCGTCGGTTCCAAGCCAGTTGTCCCGCGAGGGCGGGGCGGGGGCCGGCTGCGTCAGGTTGAGGTTGATGGTGTTGTAGCTGAAGCGGATCGGCGGCCAGACCATCCAGCCTTTCTCCGCAATCTTCTCTTGCACGAAGGGGTCGCGGTAGTCCGCCTCGGTCTCGAACTCGCCGCCGAACGTCGTCTCGGGATAGGACCTGAACACTGGCGTGTAGAAGGCGCCGTCGTAATAAACCAGCGCCGGCC
>DATAAP010000064.1:0-6898 GCA_036260035.1 Alphaproteobacteria bacterium
CCAACGCCTGTAGGCTCGGCACGTCGTTCAGGTCGATGCCTTCCGCATTGCGGCGGTCGGGGCGATAGAGATCTTTGGGCAGCGGGATGCGTGGATGCGGCTTCGGGTTCAGCTTCGCTACGGTCTCCACCGGATCGGCGACGATGGCGGAGATCGGCAGACGCTCGTCAGCGATGCGGTTGACGAACGAAGTGTTGGCGCCGTTCTCGAGCAGCCGCCGCACGAGATACGCCAGCAGGTCCTCATGGCTGCCGACCGGCGCGTACACACGGCACGGTCGCTCCGGCGTCACGATCTGCTCGTAGAGCGCCTCCCCCATCCCGTGCAGGCGCTGGAACTCGAACTCGCGGCCGCCAGCGAACTCCGCGATCGCAGCGACAGTGTGCGCGTTGTGCGTGGCGAATTGCGGGTAGAAGACCGAGCCCGCGGCGAAGATCGCCTGCGCGCAGGCAAGATACGAGAGATCCGTCGTGACCTTCCGGGTAAAGACGGGATAGCCGTCGAGCCCGCGCTCCTGCGCGCGCTTGATCTCGGTGTCCCAATAGGCGCCCTTGACCAGCCGCACCATCAGGCGGCGGTTGCGGGCCCGCGTGCGCTCCGCGAGCCAGTCGATGACTCCGAGCGCGCGCTTCTGATAGCCCTGCACCGCGAGCCCGAAGCCGTCCCATCCGGCAAGCGACGGCTCGGCGAGCGCCGCATCGATCACGTCAAACGAAAGATCCAGCCGCTCCGCCTCCTCCGCGTCCACCGTGAAGCTGATCTGCGCGGTCTTCGCCATCTGCGCCAGTTCGATCACGCGCGGGATCAGCTCCCGCCGCACCCGCGCCGCCTGGGCGACCTCATAGCGCGGGTGGATGGCCGAGAGCTTCACGGAGATGCCCGGGCCGGCGATCGGGCCCCGCCCAGCATTCGCGCTACCGATCGCCTCGATCGCCGCGGCATAGGACTCGAAATAGCGCTTGGCGTCGTTTGCCGTGCGCGCCGCCTCGCCAAGCATGTCATAGGAATAGCGCCAGCCCTTCGGCTCGCTGGGCGCCGCGCGCGCCAGCGCCTCGTCGATGGTACGGCCCATCACGAACTGCCGGCCGAGGATACGCATCGCTGCCGTCACTGCATGGCGGATCACCGGCTCGCCCGAGGCGGTGACCATGCGCTTGAAGATCGCGCCCAGCCCCTCCTCGCCACCTTCGTCGAAACGCATCACGCGGCCCGTCAGCATCAGCGCCCAGGTGGACGCGTTGACGAACAGCGAGTCGCTTTTGCCGAGATGCGAGGTCCAGTCGGCCTCGACAATCTTGTCGCGGATCAGGCGGTCGGCTGTCGCAGCGTCCGGAATGCGCAGCAGCGCCTCGGCGAGACACATCAGCACCACACCCTCGCGGCTCGACAGGTCAAATTCCTGCAGAAAGGCGTCGAGCCCACCGCTGGTGCGGCGCTTGCGCACACCCTCGACCAACCGGCGCGCGGACGCATCGATCCGGTTGCGTGCGTCCGGCGAAATCTTCACCGCGCGCAGCAGATGATCGGCCACTTCCGCCTCGGGCATGTGTAGCAGGCGGGAGAGCGCGGCGCGCTTGGGATCGTCGGGAGTCGCGGGAAGACCGAGCATGGATGACCCTGTATTGAGCTTAGTCGATTCGTGTGGCGCCAGAGGGCCTTCCGCCGTCGCGCCGCGCAGGGAGACTAGCGGGCGGTGCAGCGCATTGAACTAGATATTTCGCCTCCTGCCAGATAAATATACTGAACTTCACATGACATGTAGCATTTTATCCTACCCTGAATGACGAGCTCAACTGCCTCCTCCGCCCCGCGGCGCGCCCTCGATCGGGTCGACCGCCGCATCCTGCGCACGCTTCAGGAGAATGGCCGCATCTCCAACGTAGAGCTTGCGCGCAAGGTCGGCCTCAGCCCGACGCCTTGCCTCGAACGCGTGCGCAGATTGGAAAGCGATGGCTTTATCCGCGGCTACGCAGCGCGGCTCGATGCAGGGCGGCTTGGCATGGGCATGCTGGTCTACGTGCAGGTAACGCTCGACCGCACCACGACCACGATTTTCGACCGCTTCCGCCAGGCAGTGCTCGGCATTCCCGAAGTGCTGGAATGCCACATGGTCGCCGGCGGCTTCGACTATCTGCTGAAGCTGCGCGTGCCGGACATGGCTACCTACCGCGCCGTGCTCGGCGACCGGCTCGGCAAGCTGCCGGGGCTGCTTCAGACCCACTCCTACTTCGTCATGGAGGAGATCAAGGACAATCCGGCCATCCCGATCCCCGAGTGACGCGCCGCCGGTCGGCAGACTCCGCCGCCCTAGGCAAATGCTGCCGGGGAGACTGAACCGAATCGGATCGACGCGGCAATGCTCTGCCGCTTGATCAATCGGCCGGCGCTGGCGTGCGGCGGCATCGGTCTTGCTTGGTATCTACCTACTGCCTAGGGGATCCACCATGAGCGTATCTGCCGTCTCGTCATCGCAGTCCTACAACCCGTTTGCCGCCCGCACGAAGTCAGTCGACGAGACTTCAAGCAAGGAAATCCTGCAGCCAGCCGAGGTACGCCGCTTCGCCTCCCTGAATCTGGAGGCAACGCGGGTTCCCGCCGATTTCATGCAGAAGCTGCTGGAAGCGCGGTTCACCCGTCCCGTGGGCGAACCGGACAACGCGCCATCCGAGCTCTATGCCGACGTCAAGGTCGGCAGCAAGGTGATCGCCAGGCTGTACAACTCCGGCGGCTGCGAGACGCCGAATGCATTCTCCGGCGTCCAGTTCGGCGGCCCCGACGAGGCCGGTCTGACCGGGCCCGCGCTGGCGCAGCATCGCGCGGAGAAGATTGCGAAGGCGTATGGCGGCACGATCGAGAAGGCCGATACGGCGGTGACGCAGGCTGAGTACGATGCCCGTCCGCCGCGCCAATTCTATATCGACTACGAGGCGCTAAATGCCGAGATGGAGCGCCTCCGACTGTCGGCGGAAGCGCGGTATGGCAGCTATCGCGCCACGTCCGCCGGCCCGGTGCTTGGCCAGAGCACCAGCATCAGCGCGTAAGCCGGACGAGAACAGACCAGGAGAGCGCAGCTGGTCGGCTGCGCGGATCATACCCGGAACCGATCGATCCGGAACGGCGCGATCGGCAGGTTGGTGGCCCCTGTGGCGATCAGCTCAGCCAGGATCGCGCCGACGATCGGCCCCAATTGAAACCCATGCGCGGAGAAGCCGAAGGCGTGGTAGGCGTTCTCGTGCGTCGCGCTCGGCCCAATAACAGGAATGTCGTCCGGCATGCGGCCTTCGAGGCCGGCCCAGCACCGCACGATCTCGGCCCCGCGCATGACCGGGAACAGGTCCCAGACGGTGCGGGCGCTGAGCGCCAGCTTCGCGAAATCGAGCGTGGTGTGGTTGTGGTCGCGCTCCGCCTTGCCCGTGTAGCCGCCGCCGATCAGCACCGTGCCGTTAGGGAACTGCTTGAAGGAAAGCGGGCGGCCGGTGGCGCCCATGACGGGCTTGATGAACGGCGCCATCGGCGCAGTGATCATCAGCATGAGCGCGATCGTCTGGAGCGGCACCTGTTCGCCGAGCTGCGCTGCGATGCGGTCGGCCCAGCCGCCGGCGGCGTTGACAATGATCGGCGCTTCGTACGTGCCCGTCTGCGTCATCACGCGCCAGATCGGCCCGGTGCGTGCGACTTTAGTTACGCACTCGCCTTCAATGACCTCCGCCCCCAGCGCCTCGGCCTTGCGCTTGAAGGCAAGCGTCGTGCGATAGGGCAAGGCGGCACCATCGGACCGGCAGACGATGGCGCCGATGCAATGGGTGGAGATGGCTGGTACCAGCTCGCAGAGCTCGCGCGCGTCGATCAGCTCCTCATGGTCAAAGCCGAGCGCGCGCACATCCTCCACACGCCGCCGCAGCGTTTCGAACTCCGCCTCGTTCTCCGCAACCTTGATTTGGCCATGGCTCTCGAAGCCGCAATCGTCATCGACCAGATCGCGGATCGAGTGCCAGATCTCCATGGAAGCGACCGACAGCGGAATTTCGGCGAAGTGCCGGCCGAGGCGGCGGACGCCGCCCGCATTAACGCCCGAGGCGTGCCTGCCGACATGGTCCTTCTCGATGACCAGCGCCCGGATCCCGCGCCGCGCCAGATGCAAGGCCGTCGAGCATCCGTGCAGGCCGCCGCCGATGACGATTACGTCGGGCGCGCGGCGCGTCATGACGAGGTCAGCTCCGCACCACGGCCTTCACCGCCGCCTCTGTCTTCGGCAGATGCGCAAGCTCACCCAGCGTGATCGGCTTCACCGGCGGACGGAGGCGGTAGTAGCCGACCTCCTGCGGAGAGACACCGCGCGCCTGGGCTATCAGCTCCGTCACGGTCAGCCCGCACAGCCGCCCCTGGCACGGCCCCATGCCGGAGCGGAGGAAAGATTTCATCTGGTTGGGCCCAGTGCAGCCGAGCGCAACCGTGTCGACGATCTGCTGTGCCGTCACTTCCTCGCAACGGCAGACGATGGTGTCGCCGGACGGCTGCCGGAACTGCGGCGCAGGACGGTAGAGCAGATCGAGGAAGGCTCGCCCCCGCTGCTCGCGCGCGAGCGCCTGGCGCGCGGCACTTTCCGCGGACACGTGCTGCGCCGCGGCTTCGGGCCGGAGTGCGCGCACCGCCGCGAATCCGGCAATCCGGCCGCGCTCGCGCGCGGCACCGGCGCCGGCAATGCCGGCGCCATCGCCAGCGATCGCGATGCCCTCGACCGAACTGGCGAAGTCACCGTCAAGCACCGGCGACCAGCAGAGCTGCACGTCGTCCCAGCGATGCTCGATTTCTACCGACATCGCGAGGTTCACGTTCGGCACGACGCCCTGGTGCAGCAGCAGCGCGTCGCATGGCTCCATACGGTCGCCGCCACGCTCGGTTCTATAGGTCACGCCGCGCAGCCGGCCCTCGCCCTCGGCCTTGAGCGCGATCACGTTGCTGATGACTGGCACGGCGCGGCGCACCTCGCGCAGCAGGCGCAACCCTTTCAACAGATATGGCGACGTGAGAAAGGACAAGGCGTGCGGCAGCGCGGCCCTACGGTTCGCCGACGATGTCGTATCGAGGAGCGCGGCGATCTTCGCGCCGGCGTTGACATACTGCCAGGCCAGCAGCCATAGCAGCGGGCCGCAGCCCGCGAGGATCACGCGCCCCCCTGCGGTCATGCCGGAGGATTTCAGCATGATCTGCGCGGCACCGGCGGTCATCACGCCTGGAAGCGTCCAGCCTGGGATGGGGAAAGGCCGTTCCAGCGCACCGGTCGCGATGATGACGCGCCGCGCCGCAATCAGCCGCGCGGCGCCGCCGATCGACACGCCGATCTCGCGTTCCCGCGACAGGCTCCACACCGTGGCGCCTGGGACATATTCCGCGCCGCTCGCGCGGAGCTCGTCCACCAACGGCGACCCGGCCCAGTAGTCGGCGCCGAGCACGGCGCGGGACTGCAACGGCGTGGTCGTGATCGAACGATAGATCTGCCCACCCGGCGTCCCCTGCTCGTCCAGCAGAACCGTCGCAAGCCCCGCCCTCGCGGCGACGCTCGCCGCGGCAAGCCCAGCCGGGCCCGCCCCGATGACCGCAACGTCGTACTCGTTGCGCAAGGCGTCGATCGCGCTCATCGGCCGACCTCCCGCTTGCCGCGCTGCAGCTCGACGGCCATGCCGTCGCGGACGCGCACCAGGCATCCCTGGCGGTTGCCCACGCCGTCGATCGTGATCAGGCAGTCGAAGCACACGCCCATCATGCAATAGGGCGCGCGCGGTGCGCCCGATACCGGTGTCGTGCGGCAATGATCGAACCCTGCCGCCAGCAAGGCGGCGGCGACCGTGTCGCCGGTTGCTGCACGCACCGGCGTGCCGTCGACCGTGATGGTTACCATCTCGCCTGCAACGTCAGGCAGCCGCTGGAACATCGAACCTCCGCGCACTGAACACGTCGAACTCGTTTTTCGGCAGGCTACCGCCCGCGATCAGCGGCGCCAGGACGAGAGCGTGACTGGCCGCCAGCGTGACGCCGCTGTGGCAGGTCGCGATGAACGCGCCCGGGCAACGCTCCGATGCGTCGTAAATCGGGAACCCGTCCTGTGTCATGACGCGCAGCGCCGCCCAGGTACGGACGACGTTGACATTCTTCAGGAGCGGGAACATGCGCACGGCGCGGTCGGCCATAACCGCTAGGATTGGCGCGCCGGTCGTCGCGTCGAAGCCGGCCTCCTCCTGGGAGTCGCCGACCATCACACCGCCCTCGTCGGTCTGGCGCACCGTGGAGACCGGATACGCCAGGAACGGCGCCACCTTCTCGGTCACGATGATCTGGCCGCGCTGCGGGCGCACGGGCGCGGACAGGCCGACCATCGGCGCCAGGCGCGCATTGCCGTTGCCGGCAGCGAGCACGACCTTTCCGGCGCGCAGGACGCTGGCGGCCGAGACAAGCACGAACTCGCCGTCACGGTGCTCGATGCGCTCGATGCCATGATTGGGTAGATAGACGACGCCGCGCCGCTGCATGGCGCTGTTGAGCGCCCGGAACAGGCGGAGCGAGTTCACATGCCCGTCGAGGGGACAATAGCTGGCCCCCACCACGTCCGGCCCGATCGCCGGCAGCATCTTCTGCACGCGCGCGCGGTCCATGATCTCGTACGCATAGGGGATCATGTCGGGCTGGTTATGCAGCCGCTTCAGCATCGTGGCGCGGCTGTCCAGCTCGCGTTCGGAAAGCGCCATGTGGAAGCCGCCGCGCTGCTCCAGCGCCACGTCCAAGCCGGTCTCCTCGCGCAGCATCGCCGCGAACCCGCTCCACGCGCGCGCGGAGCGCACTGTCCAGGCGGCGTAACGCCCCATGCCGAGTCCCTTGCTCTGGACCCAGACCAGCGCAAAGT
>DATAAP010000065.1:0-10084 GCA_036260035.1 Alphaproteobacteria bacterium
CGATGACGCGCGCGGGCGCCGACATCATCGTCTGCCACATGGGCCTGACCACGGGCGGCAGCATCGGCGCGCAGACGGCCCTCAAGCTCGAAGATTGCGCGCCACTGATCGAGGACTGGGCGCAGGCCGCGCGCAAGGTGCGCGAGGACGTGATCGTGCTGTGCCATGGCGGGCCGATATCCAGTCCCGACGACGCCAGTTTCATTCTGGGCGCGTGCCCGTCCTGCAACGGCTTCTATGGCGCGAGCAGCATGGAGCGCCTGCCGACCGAGATCGCGCTCACCGAGCAGACTAGAAAATTCAAGGCAATAACCAGGCCGGCGCCCGCCATGCGGCGCGCCGCGAAGGGCTAGGGAGGTCAGCATGTCCACCATCGGTTCTGTGATCATCGGCCTGATCGTCGCTGGCGTCGTTATCGCCGCGCTGATCTGGGCGCTGTCGTGGCTTTATCACCGCTCCTCGAAGGAGATCTCCTTCGTGCGCACCGGCCTCGGCGGTCAGAAGGTGGTGATGAACGGCGGCGCGCTCGTTCTGCCGATCGTGCATGAGATCATCCCGGTCAACATGAACACGCTGCGGCTCGAAGTGAAGCGAGGACGCGAGAGCGCGCTGATCACCCGGGACCGCATGCGTGTCGACGTCGTCGCCGAGTTCTATGTGCGCGTCCAGCCGAGCGTTGACGCGATTGCGATCGCAGCGCAGACCTTGGGTCAGCGCACGATGCAGCCGGAAGCGCTGCGCGAGCTGATCGAAGGCAAATTCGTCGACGCGCTCCGCTCGGTCGCCGCCGAGATGACGATGGAGGAGATGCACGAGCGCCGAGGCGAGTACGCTCGGCTCGTCAGCGAAGCCGTCGCCGAGGATCTGTCCCGGAACGGCCTGGAGCTGGAGAGCGTGGCCCTGACCGGGCTGGACCAGAGCAGCATGGAGTTCTTCAACCCCTCGAACGCGTTCGACGCCGAAGGTCTGACCCGCCTGACCGAGCAGATCGAAAGGCGCAAGAAGCTCCGGAACGACATTGAGCAGGACACGATGATCCAGATCCGGAACAAGAATCTGGAAGCGGAGCAACTTGGTCTGACGATCGATCGTGAGAGCGAGTATGCGCGCCTGCAGCAGGAGCGCGAGATCGAGGCGCGGCGTGCGGCCCAGCGCGCGGAGCTGGCGCGCGAGCGCGCGCTCCGCGAGCAGGAGTCGGAGCAGGCGCAGATCGAGGCGCGCCGCGCCATCGAGACCGCGCGCATCGCGCTGGAGCGCGCGCTGGATGAGGAGCGGATCGCGCGCGAGAGGGAGATCCAGCATCTGGAGATCGAGCGGCGGAAGGCCCTCGAGCTCGCGGAGCAGGAGCGCGCGATCGCGATTGCAGAGCGTTCACGCGCGCAGTCGCAAGCGCAAGCTGCCGCCGATGCGGCGCGCGCAGGCGCGGTTGCCGCCGAAGAGAAGGTTTTCTCCGCGCGCGAGATGGAGATTGCCGAGCGCCGCATGAATATCGAGCTGGTCGCTGCGCGTCAGGAGGCCGAGCGCGAGGCTATCCGCATGCGGCTCGAGGCCGAGGTGAGCAAGGCGGTGGCGGCGGACCGTGCCGAGGCGCAGCGGCTGGAGGCGGACGGCGAGGCCGAAGCCGACAAGATCCGCGCGCTGGCCGCGCGCCTGCGCTACGAGGTCGAGGCGGAGGGCACGCGCATAATGAACGAGGCGCAGAACATTCTATCGCCTGAATCGCGCGTCTCTGCGATGCGGCTGCGGCTCATCGACAAGCTGGAAGCCATCATCCGCGAAAGCGTCAGGCCGATTGAGAAGATCGAGGGCATCAAGATCCTGCAGGTCGACGGGCTGGGCGGCGGCTCCGGCGGCGGCAATGGCGATGGCCGCGGCAGCGTCGCCGACAGCGTGGTGAACAGCGCGCTGCGCTATCGCGCACAGGCGCCGCTGATCGACTCATTGCTGCGGGAGATCGGCCTGTCCGGGGGCGACATCAACCGCCTGGGCGATGTTTTGGGCACGATCCGGGCCGACGAGCCGGCCAATAAGAGCACGCGCATCCCGGGCGAGTGAGCATGGTCCGCGTCTATACCAGCAGCATCATCGATGCGCCGGCGGACGCCGTGTGGAGCCGTATCCGCGACTTCAACGGCCTGCCGCAATGGCATCCCGCGATCGCTGACAGCCGCATCGAAGGCAATCAGCCCAGCGACAAGGTCGGCTGCATCCGCAACTTCAACCTCAAGGGCGGCGGCAACATCCGCGAGCAGCTCCTGACCCTGTCGGATTTCGATTACACCTGCAGCTATTCGATCCTGGCGTCGCCGATGGGCGTGCGCGACTACGTGGCGACCATCAAGCTGACGCCGGTCACCGACGGCAATCGTACCTTCGCCGAGTGGTCGGCGGAGTTCGAGTGCGAACCGAGCCGCGAGCAGGAGCTCGCCGTCAATATCGGCCAGAACGTCTTCCAGGGCGGGTTCGACGCGCTGAAACGGCATTTTGCGCGCTAATGGTCCAGGTCCGCCGCAGCACGATCATCGATGCGCCCATCGAGGCTGTGTGGCGGATCGTTCGTGATTTCAACGATCACGACAAGTGGCATCCGGTCGTTGCGGACAGCATCATCGAGGACGGCAAGGCGGCCGACCAGGTCGGCTGCGTGCGGCGCTTCCACTTGCAGGACGGATCGGAGCTGCGCGAACAGCTCCTGAAGCTCTGCGACCGCACGCACAGCTTCACCTACTGCATTCTCAGCTCGCCGATTCCGCTGATCGGCTATGTCGCGACGCTCACGCTAAAGCCAGTGACTGATGGCCGTCGCACGTTCTGGGACTGGCGCTCGGCATTCCGCACGCCGCCGGGCCGCGAGGAAGAGCTGGCGAATATGGTCGGGACGAATGTCTACGAGGCGGGCTTCGCGGCGGTGCGCGCCCTGCTCGAGGGCAAGCCGCCCAAGCCGCAGGTCGATGGCCGCCCCGCGGCGCC
This sequence comes from Alphaproteobacteria bacterium, assembly GCA_036260035.1. Classification (GTDB taxonomy): domain Bacteria; phylum Pseudomonadota; class Alphaproteobacteria; order CACIAM-22H2; family CACIAM-22H2; genus DATAAP01. Next base: position 2,971 of record DATAAP010000065.1, read on the forward strand.
TGCGATTGCGCGCGCGAACGCCGCCCCGATCACGGGCCAGGCGATCGTCATCAGCCGCCATGGCGGCCCGGAGGAGCTGCGCCCGCAGCGGGTCGAGGCGCTGCCGCCTGGCCCTGGCGAGGTGCGCCTGCAGCACACGGCGATCGGCCTCAACTACATCGATGTCTACGTCCGCACCGGGTTCTATCCCTTGCTCACGCCGCCTGGTGTGCCGGGCATGGAGGCCGCGGGCGTCGTGCTCGATGTGGGCGAGGGGGTGGTCGGCATCATGCCGGGCGACCGCGTGGCGTACGCCTGCCCGCCGGTCGGCGCCTACGCGCAGATGCGCACGATGAAGGCGGACCAGCTCGTCGCGCTGCCGGACGATATCGATGACCAGACCGCGGCGGCCGGGATGCTCAAGGGTATGACCGCCGAGTACCTGCTGCGGCGCACGCACAGGGTGAAGCGCGGCGAGACCGTGCTGGTGCATGCCGCGGCCGGCGGCACTGGCATGCTGCTGTGTCAGTGGGCGCGCCATATCGGCGCGCGGGTAATCGGTACCGTATCCAGCGAGGACAAGGCGCGCGCCGCGCGCGAGAGCGGCTGCGACTTTCCAATCGTGACGCGGCACCAGGGCTTTGTCGCGGCCGTACAGGACATCACCGGCGGCGAGGGCGTCGATGTGGTCTATGACGGCCTCGGCGGCGACATGCTTTTGAAATCGATCGAGGCGCTCGCGATGCGCGGCCATCTGGTGAGTTACGGCCAGGCGGCCGGACCGGTCGCACCTCTGGATTTGAGCCTGCTGTCGCGCAAATCCGCGACCCTGTCGCGTCCCGTGCTGTTCCACTACACTGCCGATCCGACCGATCTGCGCGATATCTCGAGAAACGTGTTTTCGATGATCCGGCGTGGGGCCGTGCGCATTGCCGTGAATCAGCGCTACCCGCTGGCGGAAGCAGCGCGCGCGCATGCGGACCTCGAAGCCCGGCGTACCACTGGCTCGAGCGTGCTGCTTCCGTAGACCTCGAGGGCGCCCGCCACAAATGGCTTAAGAGACTCGGGGCGGCGGTGGCCGCGGAACGCTCGAAGAGCCAGTTGGCCGTCGCGTCAGGCACGTCTAGCGTCATGATGTGCCGACCACCTTCTATCTGATCCGACACGCCGCGCACGACCTGCTCGGGCGCACGCTGGTTGGGCGCAGCGATGCGGTGCGGCTCTCTGAAAAGGGCCATCGCCAGAGCCAGCAGCTCGCGTTCCGGCTGATGTCGGTTGGCCTTGCCGCCGTTTACAGCAGCCCGTTGCCACGCGCGCGGGAGACCGCGGAGCCGATCGCACGCAAGGCGGGGCTCGATGTGAAGGTCGCGCCGGCTGCCACCGAGTTCGATTTCGGCGCGTGGACGGGACGGCCGATGGACACACTGGAAGGCGACCCGCTGTGGCGCCGATTCAACATGTTCCGCAGTACGACTGCGGCGCCTGGCGGCGAGCTGATGCTCGATGTGCAGTCGCGCATCGTGGCGCTGCTGCGCGAACTTGCCTTGCGTCATCCCGATTCGGCAGTTGCCATCGTCTCCCACGGCGACGTGCTGCGCGCGGCGATTCTCCACTGCCTGGGCATGCCGCTCGATCTCTTCCTACGGATCGAGATCGAGCCCGCCTCCATCAGCGTCGTAGAGGTGTCGGAATGGAGCGCGAAGCTCGTCTCTCTGAACGAGAAGGTCGCGGGCTAGTCAATCCGCTGCAGCTGTCTCGCGTGGCTGCCACAACGGACTGACCACGCCGGCTGCGTAGCGCCGCGTCATGGTCGCGCAGAACTCCGCGAACTCAGCATTGTCGCGTGGCGGGCTAGTGTAGTGCGGCGCGATGCCCTTGTGCTCCGGCGTGAAGCAATAGGTCACGGTCACATGGAAATCTTCGAGCGCGGCCATCTGGCGGTCGAACCACGCCTCTGCGTTCGGCCGGTACCAGTCGGCCCAGGACAGGCCGGTGCGGATGTACGTGACGCCGAGATCCTTGAGCCAACGCACGGCGTCGTCGAGGCGATGGTCCTCGAAATGGAACCACTGGCAAATCCCGAGCGCCGGAGTGAATTCCGAGAAGATGCGCGCGGCGCGCTTGGGCCGCCCGTCTTCCTTGAGAATGCCCATGTGGAAATGCCGGTAATAGGACGAGCCCTCCGCCTCGCGATGGCGCGTCGTCGCGGGCCAGGCGCGCGGGAGGTCGTAGAGGCTGTACCAGTGGATGCGGGGCGTGCGGCCGATCAGCAGCTCCGCGGTCCGCCTGAGGCCCCATTCCTGCACTTCCTCCGCGCCGAAATCGGAGACGCCGACCTCGCTGACCCAGAGCGGCAGGTCGGTCACCGCGGCGATCTCCTGCAGCTTGACCGGCCATTCGTCCAAGTACCAGAGGTTCCAGTCGAGCGGAAAGCCGTGCAGCGCTATGATGTCGACCTCTGAAAGCCCGCCCTTTGCGGCGAGGTTGGTCACGAAGTTCGGGTCGATTGGCGACATGCCGCCGAGCGCGCGCGGCATGCGCGGATTCTCTGCGGCCACGGCGGCGCCTGCCAGCCGTGCCATGTCTGCGAAGCGGCTCCAGTCCGGGTCGAGCGCGGGGTCCCAGTGCGATTTGTTGTTCGGCTCGTTCCAGATCATCACCGCTTCGATCATTGCGCCCTCGCTCCGTTGTTGCCGCGGCTGGGATAGACGGCCCTGCGCCAGCGGTCGGTGATCGCGCGCCGCCGGCATATGAACACCTCCTCCTCCGGATGGGCAATCACCGTGAATCCGGCGCTGCGCAGCATCGCCTCGGAGCAGGCCTGGTTCGGTATCCACCAATTGGTCTCGTCGCCGGCATAGCGTCGCTCGACAAAGTGGAGTTTGGGATAACCCGGGTCGTCGAAGATCGCGCGCTCGGAGAAGTCGTAGTCGTTCTCGAGCGGAATGACGCGGTCGCTGCCGCGCTGCAGGGTCTGAAAGACCAGCAGGTCGCGCGCGACATGCTCGTGGATCAGGTCGAGCGCAAGGAGCGGATGCCGCAGGTGGTAGAGAACGCCCAGGAACAGCACGATATCGAAGCGCTCGCCGAGCTGGGCAACGTCATAGACCTCGAGCTTGCGGAATTCGATGTCGACCCCGATTGTCTCGGCGGCGAAACGGGCCTGCGCGAGGTAACGGTCGTCGTGATCGATGCCGACTACTCGGCTCGCGTTGCGGCGCTTCATCTCTATCGAGTAGAAGCCGCCATTGCAGCCGATATCGAGAACCGTACGGCCGCTGAGGTCCTGCGGCAGCGCGTCGGAGAAACGCCGCCATTTGATCGCCGGGTAGTCGCCCAGGAAGTGCTGGGGCGCGGTTCGCACGCCGCCCAGATCGATATTGTGGAACCACTCGCCGAGGGAGCGCGCGCGACGCTCGATCTCCTCGCGGCTTAGGGTCATCGTGGCTTCGCTCATGCCGGTCACGTCGAAAAATTACGCTACGCGCAGGTCGGAGTCGCCTGAGCGCGCGATCGATTCGATCGCCGCCTCGAAATCTCGTGCGCGCTGTTCGGCCGTGTGCTCTGCGAGCGTGCGCTCGCGGGCAGCGCGTGCGATCTGCGCGAGCTCGGCATCGCTCAGCTCAATCGCGCCGACCACCTCGTCCGCATCACGCGCCACCAGGATCTCGCGCCCGGGCGTGAAGAAGGCGTCGAGGCCTTCCCAGGCATCGCTGACGATCGGCACGCCGCAGGCGGCCGCCTCGAACAGCCGACCCGATGGGCACCAGCCGAACCGCGCCATCGACTGGCGCGTGACGTTCAACGTGAGCCGCGACGAGCTGTAGAAGGCCGGATGCTCGGGCGGTGCCACGTGGCGTGCGAAGAAGATGTTGGTGGTCCAGGGAAAGTCCTGCGGGTATTGCGCGCCGCCGATCAGGAACTTCCGCTCGGGCAGCCGCCGCGCCGGCTCGATGAAGAAGGAGACTAGGGTCGATTGGCGGTCGGCTGCATAGGTGCCGAGATAAGAAAAATCGTTGCGGTAGGCCTCGCTCGGCGGCTCGGGCCGGTGCAGGGTTGGATCGACACTGCCGTAAAGGGGAAGTGCGCGGCGCACCCGCAGCGCGTTGCGCAGCTCATCGAGTGCTCGGCCGCCGGTGTAGCTCAGCACCAAGTCGAAATCCGCGAGCAGGCGTGGCCCGATGTAGCTGACGCTCTCGCCGGCTGCGAGCCGGGCGAGGGTCACCGGCGTGTCGAGGTCGTAGAAGACGCGATAGCGCGCTTTGGAGTCGGCGAGCAGGGTGGTCGCCGTTATGCCGTCGGGGCAATAGGACGTGACCACGCCGACATCGGCATCCTGCAGCTCGAGGCGTGCTGCGGCCTCGGCGTCCGGCCAGGACGGATAAAGATGCAGTCTTCCAGCGGGGAGTACGGCGAGGTCCCGATGCTCGGCGTAGTAGGGGACATCGCGTTCGAAGAAGACGACCTCGTGGCCGCGCTGCGCGAGCGCGGCAATCAGGCCCCGCCAGAGCGTGGCATGGCCGTTGCCCCAGGACGAGCTGACGGTCAGCCCGAAGATGACGACCTTCATGTGAGCGCCGGTTCCCCGCGAATGAACGCTTCGGTGCGCGCACGGGCCTCACTGTCGGTGAACTGGCGCGGCGGCGATTTCATGAAATAGCTTGATGGACCGTCGAGCGCGCCGCCAATGCCGCGGTCGAGCGCAAGCTTTGCGCAGCGCACGGCATCGATCACCACGCCGGCCGAGTTCGGCGAGTCCCAGACCTCGAGCTTCAGTTCGAGGTTCAGCGGCACATTGCCGAAGGCGGTCCCCTCCATGCGGATGTAGCAGAATTTCCGGTCTGCCAGCCACGGCACGAAATCGCTCGGGCCGACATGCGCATCCTCGTCCGACAGGGGTTGGTCGAGCTGACTGGTGACCGCGCGCGTCTTCGACAGCTTCTTGGATTCGAGCCGTTCGCGCTCGAGCATGTTGAGGAAATCGGTGTTGCCGCCGAAATTGAGCTGGTAGGTGCGGTCGACCCGGACGCCGCGCTCGCGGAATAGATTGGTGAGCACTCGATGCACGATGGTGGCTCCGACCTGGCTTTTGATGTCGTCGCCGATCAGCGGGAGCTTGCGCTCCTCGAAGCGCTGGCGCCAGCCGTCATTCGACGCGATGAAAACCGGGATGCAGTTGACGAAGGCGCAGCCGGCGGCGAGCGCCTGTTCCGCGTACCACCGCGTCGCCTGCTCGGAGCCGACCGGCAGGTACGAGACGAGGACATCCGTGCCTGTCCTGCGCAGCGCAGTGGCGACGTCCACGGCGGGTTCGTTCGACTGCTCCACCGTGCCGTGCAGGTACTTTCCGAGCCCGTCCAGGGTGGGGCCACGAAGCACGCGTACGCCGCAGGGACGCGGACTCGAGAAACGCTGCGTATTGTTCGGCGGCGCGAAAATGGCCTCGCTCAGGTCGCGGCCTACCTTGGCCGCGTTGACGTCGAACGCAGCCGTGAACTCGATATCGCCGACTTGATAGCCGCCGAGTTCGGCATGCATTAGCCCCGGGATTGCCTCACTGGCATTCGCACCCCGGTAGAAATCGACCCCTTGGACGAGTGAAGACGCGCAGTTTCCTACGCCGACTATCGCCGTCCTTACGCTGCGTGTGCCCACTCGACCGCTCCCCTTTGTCGCTGCGACGTCCCGATCTGCAAGCCGTGCATCGGTCTCAACAGCGAAGGAGCCGTCTGGTTCCTAAGTACATTTATTTCGCCGGGCGCTCCCGATCGATGCGGATCAGGAGACGCGCCGTAACGCGAGATGACCGCCTTCGTTCCCGGCATCCGTGAGTCTACTGATATCTGGCGCCCCACCGGATCAGTTCGCCCGCGGCAACGTTGCGACCAAGGTAAGTACCTTTATTCCAAACCACCTTTCTTCGTCAGGAGCGAGACGCAGCGCGATGCGTACAACCGGTATATGAGCAAGCGAGTTCTAATCACGGGCGGGGCCGGATTCATCGGCTCTCACCTTGCCGACGCGTTGCTGCGGCGGGGACATCGCGTGCGCGCTTTCGACAGCCTCACGCCGCAGGTGCATGGCGACCGCGCGGCACGGCCGGCTTACCTGAGCGAAGACATCGAGCTGCTCGCGGGCGACGCCCGCGATCCGCAGCAGGTGCGCTCGGCCTTGGTCGGCGTCGATGCCGTCTTCCACTTCGCCGCCATGGTCGGCGTGGGGCAGAGCATGTACGAGGTCTCGCGCTACACCGCGGTCAACAATCTCGGCACGGCGGTCTTGCTCGAGGCACTGATCGAGCGTCCGGTCGAGCGGCTGGTCGTCGCCTCCAGCATGAGTGTCTATGGTGAAGGCCTGTATCGCAGCAGCAGCGGGCGCCTGATATCGGGTGTCGAACGGGGGCTGGAACAGCTGAAGCGCGGCGAATGGGAGCTGCGCGACGACTCGGGCATCCTCGAGCCCATTCCCACGCCGGAATCCAAGACACCGTCGCTCGCCTCGATCTATGCGCTTTCGAAATACGATCAGGAGAGGATGTGCCTGCTCATCGGCGCCGCCTACGGCATCCCGACCGTGGCTCTTCGCTTTTTCAACGTCTATGGGCCGCGTCAGGCGCTGTCGAATCCGTATACGGGCGTTCTGGCGATCTTCGCTGCGCGTCTTCTAAACGGGCAGCGCCCGCTGGTCTTCGAGGACGGCAACCAGCGCCGTGATTTCGTCAGCGTCTACGACGTGGCCGAGGCGTGCTGTCTGGCGCTCGAGCGGAGATCTGCCGCTGGCGGCGTGTTCAATGTCGGCAGCGGCAAGGACGTCTCGGTGATAGAGCTGGCGCACTGCCTTGCCAAGGAGCTCGGAAAGCCGTGGCTCGAGCCCGAGATCGCCGGGAAGTACCGAGTCGGCGACATCCGCCATTGCTTTGCCGACATCAACCTCGCCCGGGAGCAGCTCGGCTACGCGCCGAAAGTGTCGATGGCGGAGGGTATCGCCGATCTCGCCGCATGGCTTGAAGGTCAGATCGCGATCGATCGCGTCCAGGAAGCCCGTGAGGCGCTCGAGAAGCGAGGACTGACCGTATGAGAACATGGCTGCGTCCAAGACCTCTCGCTCCAAACGGCCCTGTGCTCATCACAGGCGG
>DATAAP010000066.1:0-1919 GCA_036260035.1 Alphaproteobacteria bacterium
CGTACTGCACCAGGATCTGAAACAGCGCGATGATGGTGATCTGCGGCGGCAGGATGATGGTGCAGTACGGGCTCTATAACAGCCTGGTGGGCCTGACGCTGGTCTATGTCGCGATTCAGCTGCCATTGACGGTCTACATCCTCGAGAGCTTCTTTGCGCGCATTCCCGGCGACCTGTTTGATGCCGCGCGGATCGATGGCTATTCGGAGTGGGAGATCTTCTGGAAGGTCAGCCTGCCGATCGCCTTGCCGGCGCTGTCCACGACCGTGATCCTCAATACGATCCTGCTGTGGAACGAGTTCCTCTACGCCGTCGTGCTCATAACGGAAGAGGACAAGCGCACGCTGCCGCTCGGCATCCAGCGCTTCATGGGCGACCAGCTCGAGGATGTCGGCATGATCGCGACCGGCCTGATGATCGCGATCATTCCTGTCATCCTGATCTACGCCTTCTTCTCCGAGCGGCTGATCCAGGGCATGACCGCCGGCGCGGTGAAATAGGAGGCGGCATGGCGTTCGTGCGGCTGGAGAATGTGTGCAAGCGCTATGACGGCTCGGGCGAGCTCGCCGTCGACAACGTGTCTTTCGAGGTGTCCGACGGCGAGTTCATGGTGCTGCTGGGCCCCTCGGGCTGCGGTAAGTCGACGACCTTGCGCATGATCGCCGGCCTCGAATCGATTAGCGAGGGCCGCCTGACGATCGACGGCGTCGAGATGAACCGCGTGCCCGCCAAGGACCGCGACATTGCGATGGTGTTCCAGTCCTACGCCCTCTATCCGCACATGACGGTGCGCGACAATCTCGCTTTCGGCCTGCGGCGGCGCAATGTCGCCAAGGCGGAGGTGGAGCGCCGCGTGACCGCCGTCGCCGAAACCCTCGGGCTCAGCGCACTTGTGCAGCGCAAGCCGCACGCTCTCTCGGGCGGACAGCGGCAGCGCGTGGCGCTCGGCCGCGCCATCGTCCGCGATCCCAAGGTCTTTCTGTTCGACGAGCCGCTGTCCAACCTCGATGCGGCGCTCCGGGTCAGCACGCGCAGCGAGCTTATCAAGCTGCACCAGCGCCTGCGCGGCACGATGATCTACGTGACGCATGACCAGGTCGAGGCGATGACCATGGGCACGCGCATCTGCATCATGAACAAGGGACGCGTGGCTCAGATCGGCGCGCCGCTGGAGGTCTACCGCAATCCGGCGGACATGTTCGTGGCCGGCTTTCTCGGCAATCCGCCAATGAACCTGATCGCTACGGAATTCGGCGGCTCGGCCGCGCGGCCGGTGGTGCGCGTCGGCGGCAGGGATATCGCCTTGCCGTTCCCTATCGACGCGGCCGGGGCGAATGGACAGCGCATCGTCTTCGGCATCCGCCCGGAGGACATCTATGAAGGTGCGGCACCGGGCCTGCGGCACGGCGCGGAACTTTCGGCGCGGGTGGTGGCGACCGAGCCGCTCGGCGCCGAGACGCTCGTGGTCATCGCGCTGGAAGGAACGCCCAAGGACGTGATTCTGCGCGCTGGTCGCGACTGCCAGGCTCGGCCGGGCGAGCGCATCAGCGTGACACTCGATCTTTCCGCCGCGCACGTCTTCGACGCGAAGACCGGGCGCGCGATTTCTCCCGCAACGCAGGCATCAGCGCAACACACGCAACAGCAGGTGACAGTATGACGATTTCGCTCCGCCGCAATTTCCAGCGTCCTTCCCAGGACGTCCTGCAGCGCTTCAAGGGCGTACCGCCGGGCTATGTCGTCGATGCGCAGGGGCGGCGCGGCGCCATCGACCACGCCCTGCGCCCGATCATTCCGCCCGGGTACTTCGCCGGCGCGGCGCTCACCGTCTGGACGGTGCCGAGCGACAACCTGACGCCATGGGCGGCGCTCACACTCGCACAGCCGGGCGACGTGCTCGTGATCGCCACGGAGAACTG
>DATAAP010000067.1:0-3494 GCA_036260035.1 Alphaproteobacteria bacterium
CGCTCCGGGATGTTGCGGATGATGGTCATGATTCCCCACCAGAAGAAGGGAACATAGACCTCCTCGCGCCCGCGGCGCGCGGCCGCGAGGCAGGCGCGCGCCACGAACTCAGGTGATGCCACCAGGAACATGCCCGGAATCCCGAACGTCATCGCCGTATCGACGAAGCCGGGCTTCACGGTCGTGACGGTAACCCCGCTGCGGAACAGCCGTGCGCGCAGGCCCTGCAGATAGGCGCTCAAGCCCGCCTTCGCCGAGCCATAGACGTAGTTCTTGATGCGCCCCCGGTCGCCGGCGACCGAGCTGAGGGCGATCACGGCCCCGCGCTTCTGCGCTTCGAGAGCCGGTGCGGCAGCCTGCAGGACGCTGACGGCGCCAGTGTAGTTCGAGCCGATAGTGCGGAAAGCGAGCTGGGGATCGGCGTCGATCTCGGTCTGCGACGGCATTGTCCCGAAGGCCAAGAACACGTTGAGCGTGCCCGCCCCAGCCTCTTGCTTCGCCCGCGCCATCAGTGCGGCATGGCTGCCGTAGTCGAGTGCGTCGAAATCGACGACGAGCGCGCGCCGCCCGCTGCGGATGGCGATGTCGGCCGCTGTCTTGTCGAGATCGTCACGGTCGCGCCCTGCGAGGATCACGTCGGCGCCCTCGCTCGCCGCGACGCGCGCGAATGCCCGCGCGATCGCCGACGAGGCGCCAAGCACGAGCCAGGTCTCCGGCGCGCTCATGCCGCCGCCCGCCGCGGCTTGAGGGCGAGGCGACGCGCCATGTCCGACGAGAACAGGCCGTTCGGATCGATGCGCGCCAGCACCGCCTCGAGCTGCGGCACTTTCGGATACATCGCGCGCAGCGACTCAGGCGACAGCAGCGCATCCTTCGCGAGGTAAACCCGACCGCCATTCGCCAGCACGACTGATTCGAGCCGCCGGATCAGCTCTTCCGTGCCGCGGCGTCGCGGGAAATCGAGCGCCAGCGTGTAGCCGCGCATCGGGAAGGAGAGATAACCGCGCCCTTCGCGGCCGAGTGTCTTCAGCACCGCGAGGAAGGAGCCGCTGCCGGCCTGCGAGATCTGCGATAGCAGGGTCGCAAGCGCGCCACGCGCCGTGCCGTCCGGCACCACGCACTGGAACTGGTAGAATCCGGGCTTGCCGTAGATGCGGTTCCAGTGATGGATCGCATCGAGCGGATAGAGGAACTTGCGGAACGGCACGACGCGCTCGCGGCCCGATTCCGGCACGCGGCGGTAGTACATCTCGTTGAAGATGCGAATCGACACCGGGTTCAATGCGAAAGTCGGAAAGTCGAGCGGCACGCCGCGCGTCTTCTCCGGCCGCAGCGGCGCGGCGCCGGCCGGCGCGAACTCCGCCGTCTCGAGGATGCCGCGGCCGGTGCGGCCGCCGCGCGCTAGCGCGTCGATCCAGCCGACGGAGAAGGTCGCCGTGTCGCGCACCTGGGCGAAAGCCGCGAGGAACTCGTCGAGGTCGCGGATGCGCTGTTCGCGCACGCGCACGAACGGCGTCGCCTGCCCGCGCAGGCGGAAGCACACGGCCCGCATGATCCCGGTCAGGCCCATGCCGCCGATCGTCGCCGCGAACAGCTCCGGATCGCTCTCCGGTGACACGCGGCGCGTCTGGCCATCAGCGGTCAGCAGGTCGATCCACTGCACGTGATCGCCGAAGCTGCCATGCCGGTCATGGTTCTTGCCGTGCACGTCCGCAGCCACGGCGCCGCCGACCGTGGCGAACGCCGTGCCGGGGCTGGTCGGCGGCATGAAGCCGCGCGGCGCGAAGGTGTCGACGAGATCGCGGAACGGTACACCCGGCTCCGCGACCAGCTCGCCGCTGCCCGCGTCGAAGGACAGCATGCGGTTGAGCCGGGTCGTGAGCAGCGTGCGGCCGCCGTCGTTCAGCGCCGCGTCGCCATAGGACCGTCCAGCGCCATGTGCGATCAGGGTTTCGCTTCCGGCCTCCGCGACCGCTTCGCCGAGCTCGCTCTCGCGCTCCGGCCGGCAAGCGCGTGTGCGTGCGACGGACGAGCGGCCCCAGCCCGTGAGCTCCATCTGCTTCCAGTTCACGACGTCACCCGTAAATCAGGAACCCGAAGACGACGACCCAGCCGAGCACGGTCAGAATCAGGAACCGGTCGGTCAGAGCGATGTCGGTTGGCGAGCCGGACCGCTCCTCGACAAGCGTGATCTGGAGGTAGCGCAGCACGCCGGCGATCACGAACGGCGCGGTCAGGTACAGCTTGTCGGTGCCGTAGCGCGCGATCACCGTCTGGTCGGTCGTGTAGATGAGGTACGAGACGAGCAGCGCGCCCAGGATCATCGACAGGGCCTGGTCGATGAAGCGGCGGTTGTAGCCGGCGAGGCTCGGACGGTGCTCCTCCGACAGCAGCTTCGCTAGATCGTCACGCCGCTTGGCCAGCGCCAGAAACAGGGCCAGCAAGCCGGTGCAGACGACGATCCACACCGTCGGCTCGATGCGGATGGCGGCAGCGCCGGCGTCGACGCGCAGCACGAATCCCGTAGCGACGATCAGGACGTCGAGCAGCGAGACATGCTTGAGCCAGAACGAATACAGCAGATTGATCGCGAAATAGAATGCTGCGATCAGCACGACGCCGCGCGGCAGCTGAGTGAGCGCCACGAGCCCAGCGACGCCGACCAGCAGTGCGGCGATGACAAGCGCGAATCCCGGCGTGACCTCGCCCGAGGCGATCGGCCGCGTCTTCTTGACCGGGTGCAGCCGGTCCGCCTCGCGGTCCGCATAGTCGTTAACGACGTACACGGCACTCGACAGGAGGCAGAACACGATCACCGTCAGCAGCACGGCAACGCTCTGCTCCGTCGTCCATGCGCCGGGCGTGAAGAAGAGCGGCGCAACGACGAACGCGTTCTTAACCCATTGTCGTGGGCGCAGCAGACGGATCACGGCTGAGGTTGGCGTCACGACGGAAACCTTGAGTTGGCGCTGGCGCCGGACTGTACCCGCAGAATCGTTAGAAAAACAGTAAGTTGGTTCAGCAGGCGGGAATAGGACCGGCGGCGAGGCCGTCTTCATCGGCTTGGAGAGAGGAACGTGACCGGACGCGCCCGGCCCGCTATAACCGCCGCCCCGGCCCCGACGGCCGGCAGTGCATCCCTACGGACCAGATGGATGGCAGCCAGTTCCGGTATCGCGGGCCGCGACTCGTCGTTTCATGTCATCTGCGCCCTGACAATCGTCGTCGCCGTCGTCCTCTTCACCCTGGTGCTGCGGCCGGCGGACCATGTCTATGACATGCCGCTGACCGAGGACGGCTACTACTCGCTCAGCGTCGCCCGCAACCTCGCCGCCGGCAAGGGCCTGACCATCGATGGCGTCAATCTGACCAACGGCTTCCAGCCGCTCTTCACGATCATCGAAGCAGGCGCCTTCGCGCTCGCGCGCGGGGACGAGATCTTGGCGATGCGGCTTGTGATGCTGTTCTCGTGGCTGTTCCATCTCGCCGGCGCG
>DATAAP010000068.1:0-1664 GCA_036260035.1 Alphaproteobacteria bacterium
CGCTGGCCGCAGTGAAGGCGGGTGCCCGCCAGGTGGAATGCACCATCAACGGCTTGGGCGAGCGCGCCGGCAACGCCGCGCTGGAGGAGATCGTGATGGCGCTGCGCACGCGCCACGACGCGATGCCCTTCACCACCTCGATCCACACCGAGAACATCACCAAGGTCTCGCGCCTGGTCTCGGCGATCACCGGCTTCGCGGTGCAGCCGAACAAGGCCATCGTCGGCGCCAACGCCTTCGCGCACGAATCCGGCATCCACCAGGACGGGATGCTGAAGAACGCGCAGACCTACGAGATCATGACGCCGGAATCGGTCGGCCTGAACCGCTCCAAGCTGGTGATGGGCAAGCATTCTGGCCGGCACGCCTTCCGCGAGAAGCTGCGCGAGCTCGGCTTCGAGCTCGGACCGAACGCGATCGAGGACGCCTTCAAGCGCTTCAAGGATCTCGCCGACCGCAAGAAGGACGTCTACGACGAGGACATCATCGCGCTGGTCGACGACGAGATCATGCGCCACAACGACCGCATCAAGTTCGTGGCGCTGCAGGTCGTCGCCGGCTCGAAGGGCCCGCAGCTCGCCGATCTCGAGCTCGAGATCGACGGCGAAGTGCGCGACGTGCAGGCCCGCGGCAACGGGCCGGTCGACGCGACCTTCAACGCGATCAAGAAGGCTTTCCCGCACGCGGCGCGCCTGCAGCTTTATCAGGTGCACGCCGTGACGGCCGGCACCGACGCGCAGGCCGAGGTGACCGTGCGGCTCGAAGAAGAAGGGAAGACGGTGAACGGGCAGGGGGCCGACGCGGACACGCTGGTGGCGTCCGCGCGGGCTTATGTGAACGCGCTCAACAAGCTGTTGGTGAAGCGCGAGCGCACGGCGCCGGTCGGCGCCGCGGCGGATGTGATGGCGAAAGGCGCGGTGACGGCCTGAGGCCGGCGCCGCCCGTCGGGATGAGTTCGGGCGCGCTCGCGCGCCTGGTGGTTTGACAAGAGCGGCGGCGCCCGGGGCGACGACGCGCATACAAGAGGTCTTGGAAGCGAATGCTGTCGCGACTTTTGGGCATGCTCTCGGCCGACATGGCGATCGACCTGGGAACCGCCAACACGCTCGTCTACGTCAAGGGCCGGGGCATCGTGCTGAACGAGCCATCGGTCGTCGCCATCGCCGAAGTGAAGGGCAAGAAGCAGGTCCTTGCCGTCGGCGACGAGGCGAAGATGATGCTCGGCCGCACGCCCGGCAACATCACCGCGATCCGCCCCTTGCGCGACGGCGTCATCGCCGACTTCGAAGTCGCCGAGGAAATGATCAAGCACTTTATCCGCAAGGTGCACAACCGCCGCAGCTTCGCCAGCCCGCAGGTCATCGTCTGCGTGCCGTCGGGCTCCACCGCGGTCGAGCGCCGCGCCATTCAGGAATCGGCGGAGAGTGCGGGCGCGCGCCGCGTGTTCCTGATCGAGGAGCCGATGGCGGCTGCGATCGGCGCCGGCCTGCCGGTAACCGAGCCGACCGGCTCGATGGTCGTCGACATCGGCGGCGGCACGACCGAGGTCGCGGTGCTGTCGCTCGGCGGCATCGTCTATTCGAAGTCCGTGCGCGTCGGCGGCGACAAGATGGACGAGGCGATCATCGCTTATATCCGCCGCAACCATAACCTGCTGGTTGGCG
>DATAAP010000069.1:0-3956 GCA_036260035.1 Alphaproteobacteria bacterium
TTCGCTGCCTCCTTTCTGCTGGCGTGGCGGGGAAGAGACGTGGGCAACAAACGATGGACTAGCGTTGAGGTGCCCTGCTGCCCAAGCGATTCCTTCAACTCTCGCCGAATTCGTAACGCGCTACCCCGGAAGCGGTTCGGCACCAAACTTGTCCACAGATTTCGTAACCCTGCCGCTTGACTCAGGCCGGCAGAGCGACCCACTATATTTTGTGAGTAGGCTGTGGATTTCGACCAGACCTAGTCTGAGGAGACCAAATCATGGACTGGACGCCGGAGCAGATTACCCAGCTGACCCAGCTATGGCGCGAAGGCCTGTCGACCGCCGAGATCGGTAAGCGGCTTGGCATTTCGAAAAACGCGGTGGTTGGTAAGGCGCACCGGCTGCATCTGGACTCGCGGCCGTCGCCGATCAAACGCGTTGGCCCGCGCCCGGCGATCGTGCGCCACACGGTGCACAGCCGTCCGGCCGCGCAGCTGGCACCGGCACCCGCCCCGCAACCGGCGGCACCGCCGCGCGTCGTTGAGCTTTCGACACAGACCTGCCGTTGGCCGATAGGCCATCCGGGCGATGCGGATTTTCACTTCTGCACGCAACGCGCGATCCAGGGAAAACCCTATTGCGTCGAGCATTCCGCCGTGGCCTATGTGAAGGCGAAGCCGAAGGCAGGCGAAGCGGCCTGAACGAGAGTCGCGCCGCGAGCGCTGACCGGCGGCTCACTGCGATGCTTGGGTCTAGCGAATGGCGGACGCGCCGGGAATTTTCGTCGGCAAAGGGAAGAGCCGGCTGCACCTGCTGCTGGCCCTTGCCAATCGCCATGGATTGATCGCCGGCGCGACCGGCACCGGAAAGACCGCAACGCTCCGCGTGCTCGCCGAGGGCTTTGCCGCGGCCGGCGTGCCCGTATTCGTCGCCGACGTGAAGGGCGATCTCGCGGGACTCAGCAAGCCTGGCGAGCCCAATCCCAAGATCGCCGACCGCGCGAAGAAGCTCGGCATCGCCGAGTTCAGCTATCGCGGCGTCCCGACGATCTTCTGGGACCTTTATGCGCGTAACGGCCATCCAATCCGCGCGACGATCTCGGACATGGGGCCGCTGCTCCTGGCCCGGCTGCTCGAACTTAACGAGACGCAGTCCGGCATCCTGCAGATCGCCTTCAAATACGCTGACGATAACGGGCTGCTGCTGCTAGACCTCAAGGATCTGCGCGCCCTGCTCGCGCATATGGCGGAGAACGCCGCGGACCTGAAGACCAGCTACGGCAATGTGAGCGCCGCGTCGGTCGGTGCAGTCCAGCGCGGACTGCTCGCCATCGAGGCGCAGGGCGGCGATGCGTTTTTCGGCGAGCCCGAGCTCGACCTTGCCGACCTCATGCGCAAGGACGGCCTTGGCAACGGCATCGTAAGCATCCTGAGCGCCGAAACGCTGATGATGCGGCCGAAGCTCTATGCGACGTTCCTGCTCTGGCTGCTGGCCGAGCTGTTCGAGCGGCTGCCCGAAGTCGGCGACCTCGACAGGCCGAAGCTCGTCTTCTTCTTCGACGAGGCGCATCTCCTGTTCGACGACGCGCCGGCAGCGCTCGTCGATAAGGTCGAGCAGGTGGTGCGGCTCATCCGCTCCAAGGGCGTCGGCATCTATTTCGTGACCCAGAACCCGCTCGATATACCGGAGCGCGTACTCGGTCAGCTCGGCAACCGCGTGCAGCATGCCTTGCGTGCGTTCACGCCACGCGATCAGAAGGCGGTGCGCGCGGCGGCCGAGACGTTCCGAGCGGACCCCAAGCTCGACACGGCAAAAGCCATCATGGAACTCGGCGTCGGTGAGGCGCTGGTCTCGCTGCTCGACGAGGCCGGGACGCCGACAGTGGTGCAGCGCGCGCTGATAGCACCCCCGGCCTCGCGGCTCGGGCCGCTCTCGACGGACGAGCGAAGCGCGCTAGTGCGCGGCAGCCCGCTCGCCGGCAAGTACGAGCAGCCCCTCGACCGCGAGTCGGCCTATGAGAAACTGACGCAGCGCACGACACAGCCGGTCGAAGCGCAAGCGCAGGACCCCGCGCCCACGCCGCGCTCGCCTTGGGGTGCGCCGCGCCCAGAAGCGCGTCCGGAGCCGCGAGCGAGACGCGAGCCGCAGACGATGACCGAGATGGTCGTCAAGTCGGTCGCGCGCAACGTGGCCGGCACGATCGGCCGGCAGATCGGCAATCAGATCGTCCGCGGAATTCTCGGCTCGATCCTGCGGCGTTGAACATGCGAAGCCTCGGCGCGTTGCGCGCCTTCCTATTCACAGTGGTGGCGACGTCTCTCGCAAGCATGGCGACCGCGCAGGCCTACGCGCAATCGAAACCGCCCGCCGATAAGATTGGCCGCATCGGCCCGGGACAAGCGACAAGCGGCTGCATCGGCAGCGCCAGCTCGCCCGTCTGCAGCACCGAGACTCTGCTCGCCTGCTTCGCGCGCGCCGAACCGGCGCTCTGCGCCAAGGTCGGCGCTGACATGCGGCCGGCCGGTCGGGAAGCCGGCGCCGTCGAGTACTGGATCGAGCGCGTTAGCGAGATCCGCGCCGAGGACATCACGGAGGATCTCCGCGAACTCGAATGGTTCAAGGCCGGCTATACGCTGGTCGAGTTGCGCCGCCGCGGCTGCGCGGCTTCCGGCTGCACGGATGAGTCGTGGGAGGACATGCAGGTCTACCTGCGTCCACGCGGCGCGTCATGGGAGATCGTCGCCTGGCGCGGCGACCTCGAACAGGAAAGCGCACCGGAAGTGCCGGAGAATTTCAGGCCGGCCAGCCGGCCTCAATAGTCACTGCGGCGCTGCGCGCGACTGCGCTTGCGCGCGCTCGAGCGCCGACACGCAGGCCGCTTCGCGCCCGCGCAGCGCGTCGCGGCGCGCCTCCATGACCATCGCCAGCACGGTCTCGCGGCGGATCCAGTCGCGGTCGGCCTGCGTCCGGCGGGCGAGGGCGGCTGCATCCTGCAGACAGCCGGCCGCTGCGGGCGTCCCCAGGACAGCCGCCGAGAGCATGCCGATCGCTAGAATTGTGGTAAACTTTTCCATGACTTGGCCGGTGTTTTCGGCTTTGATGCCGCCGTCATGGAAACGGCCCGCGGCCGCTTCTATTCCACCCCGGCGGGCGCGTCGTGCGGTTGCACAAGGCATAAGGCGAAATTGCGGCAGCAACGGGAATAATGCTTTTTCCTAACCGTTCTAACCATGCCGGGACACGACCGGCGCTCGCAGCAGGCCGGCAATGGTAAACGAGGCCGTGCATGCCGAGTTGGTGGCCCTGCTGCCACGGCTGCGCCGCTTCGCGCGGGGCTTGGCCGGGACCGCCGATCAGGCAGATGACCTGGTGCAGGCCGCCTGCGAGCGCGCCCTGAGCCGGATCCAGCAATGGACGCCCGGCACCAGGCTCGACAGCTGGATGTTTCGCATCATCCAGACGATCTGGCTGGACGAAAGGCGGGCGGTGAAGGTGCGGGCCGGCGGCGGAACGGTCGAGGCCGAGGCCGCAGGCGCGGAGCTTTCCGCGGACGGGGAACGAGAGATGGAAGCACACATGACCTTCGATGCGGTCCGCCGCGCGATGGTCAGACTTCCGGAGGAACAACAGGCAGTGCTGATGCTCGTGTGCGTGGAAGGACAGACTTACAAGGAGGCGGCCGAGACGCTGTCGATTCCGATCGGCACCGTGATGAGCCGGCTTGCCCGCGCACGCGTCGCCTTGATGCGCGCGATGGGTGCGGAGAACGGCGAGGGGCGCGACAACATCGTGCGTTTTGGCGCTCCGGAGAATTGATGGCGGAAGGTGGAGTCCATGACTAGGGTCGATGATGTGATGCTGATGGCGTATGTCGACGGCGAGGTCGACGCTGAGACCGCGCGCCAGATCGAACGTGCGGTCGGCGCCGACCCGACGCTGGCCGAGCGCGTGCGGATGTTCCGCGAAAGCGCTGC
>DATAAP010000070.1:0-1555 GCA_036260035.1 Alphaproteobacteria bacterium
GAGCCTCCGTCCGCCCGGAGCCTCGCAACGAATCCACCGCGCCCCTCGAAATAATCGGCAAGTCCCCCGGAAATCCACGGTTTTCAGCCCTGTAGACGAAGCCGCCGCCGATGGCGACTTCCTTGCACTTTGGCCGGCACAGACACGGTCAGTCAGGTTCTTTTGCCGCCGCAGCACGGTATACGTGCGCGGCATTTCGGGGGCGGAGTGCACGGTACAGCGCGTCGAACATCAACGCCATTCCTCGGGCTCAGTCCGGTCATGACGGCCTTGACCGAGGAGCTCGATCGCCTCGCGCGGTCGGACGCCAAGGTGCTGATCACCGGTGAGAGCGGTGTCGGCAAGGAAGTTGTCGCCCGGGAGATACACACGCGCAGCTCGCGCGCGTCGAGGCCGTTCATGCCGGTCAACTGCGCCGGCCTGCCCGAAAGCCTCCTCGAATCGGAGCTGTTCGGGCACGTCAAGGGGAGCTTCACCGGCGCCTATCGCGACAAACGCGGGAAGCTGCAGCTCGCCGACGGCGGCACGCTGTTTCTCGACGAAGTGGGGGACATGACGCTGCGCATGCAGGGGCTGCTGCTGCGGTTCCTCGAGACGGGCGAACTGCAGAAGGTCGGCGCCGACCGCGTGCACACCAAGGTGGAGCTGCGCGTCATGGCGGCGACGCACCGCGATCTGCGCGAGCTGATCGTCACGGGGCAGTTCCGCGAAGACCTGTTCTACCGCCTGAATGTCATCCATCTCGTCGTCCCGCCGCTGCGCGAACGCCGCGAGGACATCAAGCCGCTCGCCGAGGCGGTGCTGGCGCGCCAGCTGCCGAACGGAAACGGCCGCGTGGTGAAAGGCATCTCGGACGAGGCCATGGCGGCCATGCGGTCGTACCACTGGCCCGGGAACGTGCGCGAGCTGGAGAACGTGATCGAGCGGCTGCTGGTGACCTGCCGCAAGGAGATCGCGGGCATCGAGGATCTGCCGCCGGAGATGAGCGCGCCGCACGCGACCGCACGGCCGCGCACCGAGCGGCGGCGCACGGTTGCCGACGACCTGTTCAAGCAGCTCGTCGACGGCCGCGAGTCGTTCTGGACGGCGGTCTACCCGCTGTACATGCAGCGTGAAATCACCCGCGCGAACGTGCGCGAGCTGGTCCGGAAGGGCCTCGAAGAAGCGCGCGGCAACTACAAGATCGTGGTCCGGCTGTTCAACATGGAGCCGGACGACTACAAGAAATTCCTGAACTTCCTGCGCAAGCACGATTGCCAGGTGCCGTTCAAGGAGTATCGCTGATGTCTCGCGGACACTGCGGGCTTCTCGTCTGCGCGCTCGCGATGGCCACGCCGGCCGTTGCGCAGCTCCAGGTGCGCACGCAGCCGGCCGCCCAGGCCGCTGCAACGCATGCCGCCGCCGCTCTTCCGCCTGACTACACGATCGGCCCCGAGGACGTGCTCGACGTGCGGTTCTGGAAGGATCAGGACATGTCCGGCGAAGTGGTCGTGCGTCCCGATGGCCGCATTTCGCTGCCGCTCCTGAATGACGTGGCGGCGGCCGGCTTGACGCC
>DATAAP010000071.1:0-3762 GCA_036260035.1 Alphaproteobacteria bacterium
GACGATCCGATCGGGAAGCCGCAGAGCGTCAAAACTCCAGTGATGCGGATCAGCGCCCTTCTTGTAACGAATCGGCGCAGCAAGACCGGCACGTGCGGCGTGGCACAGTCGGCAAAACGGCACGGCGCCTAGACCAGAATGAGTGAATACTGCTGAAAAGCGATTGGTAGTGATGATTGGTCGCAATAAATCCCGTTATGGTGGCCATTCGCTCCGAGCGGGGCTCGCCACATCGGCCGCCGCGGCCGGCGCTACCCTCCGCGAGATGAGGAAGAGGCTCGTGCAAAGTCTTGGTGAAGCAAGAGTGCGCTCTTGGTTTGATGGCTGTCGGGCGTCTGTTATCGATGGCGTCCTTCACATGGGAGCGTCGACAAAGTTCCGACGAGACTACATCAATCAAGAATTTGAGATTGAGTTCGAGAATGCATGGAAAGGTCGCGTGATCATTGGGGTCTAGAATACGCGAACGACGTTCGCCGAACCAGGGAGCCCCCGGGCATTGGGTCCTTCCTCACGAAAATTCTTATACGGGTGGCGGCCGCGTCCGACCCCGCCAGTGCACCACTCGAAAATTGACGCAACACGCAACGCGCAACACGCAACAGGCCGCACGGCATCAAAATCGGGGCACATTTCCGGATGCAGTGGAAAGCAAACAAAAGCACGCACTGGATCTGTCCGCTTTTGACCCAAATCGGACTGGCGGTAAACTCATTGAGCGTCCAACCTCAATTGACCGGCTGAACATAAGGCGCCGGCTTCGGTCCGAAACGGCTCGGATATGCCCAAGAGAAAGGCGAGGGCCCGAAGGACGCGGTCAGCGCTGTTATCGAGGATCAAGTCGTCAAGCCCAACAGCCTGCGCCAGCGGGCCCAGATTGATAAACACGATCCTGGCGCCGTTGCGGCGTGCCTGGGCCAATAGGCTTGCTGCCGACGAGACCGCGAGCTGGCTGCCAACGACGAGCAGGACCCCGCATTCGGCGACCGCCGCTTGCGCCGCACGCATGGCGGCGGTCGGGACGTCCTCACCCATCGCGACCACCGCTGGCTTCAGCAATCCACCGCAGTGCGCGCAGCGCAGATCCGCGACTTCCCACGCGCCGGGGGCGGGCCATTCGCTCACCGCCCCGCATGAGACGCAGCGGCAGCGATCGATAGCTCCGTGAATCTCGACGACATTCGGCGACCCGGCCGCCTGATGCAGGCCGTCGACGTTCTGCGTGATGATGGTGGAGACGTAACCGGCGCGCTGCAGCGCGGCGGTGGCAGCATGCACCGCATTCGGCCGGGCGGCGCTCGCTACCGCGCGAAACCGCGCGCAGGCGGACCAGTACGCGCGGCGACAGGACTCCGAGGCTAGGAAGGCGCCGAAGGCATAGGTTCGCGGTGGAACGGCCGGATCGAGCCACGCACCGGAAATGTAGTCCGGGATGCCGGAGGCGGTGCTCGCCCCCGCGCCGCTCAACACGACTATCGGCTTCCGCGCATGCCGCGCCGACGTCATCAGTGCAGCAAGGCGCCAAAGGCCGGGATCGAGGATCAGCGAGCCGCCGCGATGCACGATCGCCGCAATGGCCCCCCACACGCCGATAAGGCAGGGCGCCAGCAAGGGTGGCAATACGGTCAGCAGGGGCGTGTAGATCCATAGGAACCAGACCGCGGCCGCCAATATCGCGGCGAGGATCGCCGCGCAGATCGCATGAAGCCGCGCGAGCGGCACGATCGAGAACCCGCCGAGCGCAGCGGGTGCGACGGCATAGGCCCACAGCGTCGCCGGGCCGGGCCCCTCCATCCCGAACCACCAGGCGGACCATGACGATGCGATGATGGCAATCGCACCGACCGTCACTGCCGCCAACAGCGATCGCGTAGCGACCGCCATGCCAAGGCACGCCACTGCGAGCGGCAGCGACCAGTCCCCGAACGGCAAAGTGCCCGGATGCACCCATAGCGAGTCACCGAAGGCACGGAACGTCCAGTCGGACATCCAGCCCACGAGCAGCGCCGGGGCGCCGAGCATCGGCAGGCCGAGACGCCGGAAATGCGGGCGGAGCACGTTCTCCACCGTCAGACAGCCGAGCAGCGCGACAGGAAAGAGCGTCGCCGATGCCTCCAGCCGCGCCAGCGGCCCGGCCCAAAACATGCCGACAATCGCGGCATTGAAGCCAGCGAGGCCGAGCTGCCAGTCTGCACGCTCGCCCTCGCCGGGCAGACGCAATGCCGTCGCGAGCGCGGCTCCCGCCAGCGCGCCGAACGCGGCCGACGGCGACAGTACTGCGGCCGCCACGAGCAGGAACGACCCGGCCAGCGCGCGCTCGCAGAAGACCACCTGAGCGACGCCCGCGAGCGTCGCCCGAACGAAGGCACTAAAACGCATGCCGCGGCAGCCTCAGGCGTTTCGGCACCGCGTCGAGCGCAAAGATATCGCGCCAGGTTTCGCGGCGCCGGATGATCTCCGTGCCATTCGGCCCCAACATTACCACCGCGGGCCGGGGCTGGATGAACTGCATCGACTGGCTGAGGCAGTATGCGCCGACATTGCCGATGACAAGCGGCGCGCCGACACTGAGCGGCGGCAGCGACGCGCGCTCGCGCACGACGTCAATCTGCATGCAGAGCGGGCCGTAGATGTTGACGGGCCGGAACATGCCCGCCCTGCCGTCCTCATACGACGGCGCCACGTCGACTTCGTGGTCGTACCAGTACGCGGTCGGCAGGATGTTGACGCCGGCGTCGATGATCACCGCCGGGCCCTGCCCCGGAATCTCTTTGGTGGCGACGACGGTGCAGAGCAGCTGCACGGCCTCGTCGACCAGCGCGCGGCCCGGCTCGAGCACGATGGTCGGCTTGCCGCCGAAGACCTCGCGCGCAGCGCAGATTCGGTTGAGGATCAGCTCGGCGAATGGCGCCAGCCCGTTCGCGCGCGGGCCGCTGCCGCCCGACGGATCGAAATTCTGCTTGAGCCGATTTCCGGATGGATAGCCGCCGCCGAAATCGGCGATGGTCGGCGCGAGGCCGAGCGCGCGCGCCTGCCGCGCCACGTCGACCATGACCGAAGCGGCGCGACCATAGACCTTGGGGTCGACCTGGAACGTGCCGCTGTGATTGTGCAGCGCTTCCAGTTTGAGCTTGCGGTCGCCCGCAACGATCTCCAGCGCGCGCGCGCAGTCGCCGTTCTCGACATTGAAGCCGAATTTGGTCCACGGATTGGCGCCGTAGCGGAAATTGAAGCGCAGACCGATACGGGCGACGCGACCAGCGGCCCGCGCCGCCTTGCGCGCCGCGGCGAGATCGTCGAAGCTGTCGATATTGATCAGCGCGCCGTCCGCGATCGCGGTCCGCAGCTCGTCGGGAGTTTTCAGGGGCCCGTTAAAGATGATGTGCTTGCCGGGAACGCCGAGCGCGCGTGCGAGCTCGTACTCCATGCCCGAGACGACCTCCGCCCAGGCGCCCTCCTGGTGCAGCACGGTACAGATCGCCGGCAGATAGTTGGTCTTGTAGGAATATGCGATCACCGTGTCGACGCCGCTGGTGATGAAGGTGTCGCGCATGGAACGGTATTGCGCGCGCAGCCGCCGCTCGAAAACGACAAAGAGCGGCGAGCCGTACTGCGCCAGCAAGCTCCGGTAATCGTGCGGCTCGTCGACGCTGGAGACGGCCTGCACCTGCAGAATGTCGTGCTTGCCGACCGATGTGATGGCGAGCGGCTGCAGGATGGGCGGTTGGTATTTCTTAAGCACGCTCATGCGAAAGCCCTCCC
>DATAAP010000072.1:0-2306 GCA_036260035.1 Alphaproteobacteria bacterium
GGTCTTCGCCGTCTTCATGGTCTTCGCGCGCATCGGTAGTGCGTTCTCGGTGCTTCCCGGCTTCTCCGAAGCCTTCATCGCGATGCGCTTCCGGCTGATGCTCGCGGGCATGACCAGCCTCGTCATTGCGCCGATCGTCGCCCCGGGGCTGCCGCCCGCGCCAGAGTCGCCGCTAGGGCTGCTTCTGCTGCTCGGCGGCGAGGCGATCATCGGCATCTTTCTCGGCATGACGGCTCGGCTCGCTATGGCGGCGGTGCAGACTGCCGGCATGATCATCGGCCTGCAGACGAGCCTCGCCAACGCCTTTGCTTATGACCCGACTAGCGCGCAGCAAAACGCGGTTATCGGCGCCTGGCTGAGCACCGTCGCCATTGTGCTCATCTTCGTAACCGACCTGCACCATCTCATGCTGCGCGGCCTCGTGGAGTCCTACCGGCTGTTCCAGCCCGGGCTTCCGCCGCCGCTCGACGATCTAACCGAGGTGATCGTGCGCCTCGTCTCGTCGAGCTTCCTGCTCGGCGTAAAGATCGCGACGCCGTTCTTGGTGTTCGGATTCATTTTCTTTCTGGCGGCCGGCTTGATCGCACGCCTGATGCCGCAGGTACAGATCTTCTTCGTGACCATGCCACTGCAGATCATGATCGGGTTGATCGCGCTCGGCGCTACTGTCGGTGTCGGCATGATCGTCTTCCTGCGCGGCTTCGAGTCCGTTCTCACCACCTTGTCGCTGACGCCCTGAGGTGCGGCGATGGCGGAAGAAAACGACGACTCACAGAAAACAGAGGACCCCTCTCAAAGGCGCCTCGACGATGCCCACAGCAAGGGACAGGTGCCGTCGTCGCGCGAGATCAATCACTGGTTCATAATGTTCGCGATGGTCCTGTCGGTGACGATCTTCCTGCCGGGCGCCCTGCAGCGTATCACGCACAGCCTCACCGTCTTCTTCGAATCGCCGCATGCGATTCCGATCGATCCGGGCGGTGTCCATGGCTTGCTGACGAGACTGCTGCTGACGATCGGGATCGCAGTGGCTCCGATCTTCGGGCTGCTGCTCTTGTCGGGCATCGCCGCGTCCCTGCTGCAGGTCGGCCCGCTCTTCAGCGCTCACCCTATGAAGCCGGAACTCTCGAAGATCTCTCCAATTAAGGGTTTCGAGCGCATCTTCTCGAGCCAGGCCCTCGTCGAGTTCGTCAAAGGAATAATCAAGCTGGCCGTCGTCGGGACGGTTGTTTGGTTTCTGATGTGGCCCGAGTTCGACCGGCTGGAGAACTTCTTCGATTATGACATGCCGGCGCTCGTGGCCGTTCTCAACAGCCTCTCGCTCAGGCTGATTGCCACGATCTTGGCGGTGATGGCGGTGATCGCGGGGGCCGACTGGTTCTACCAGCGCTTTGCGCATCTCCGGAAGCTGCGCATGTCGCGCCAGGAACTGCGCGATGAGCAGAAGGACACGGACGGCGACCCGCTGGTCAAGGGCCGGCTCCGCCAGATCCGAATGGAGCGCGCACGGCGCCGTATGATGCAGGAAGTACCCAAGGCCGACGTCGTGATCACCAACCCGACGCATTTCGCGGTGGCGTTGCGCTACGATCAAACCACGATGGCGGCGCCCAGGGTCGTGGCCAAGGGCGCCGACCTCGTCGCCCGGCGCATCCGCGAGCTCGCGGAAGAGCACAAGGTGCCGATTGTCAGCAATCCGCCGCTCGCGCGGGCGCTCTATGCGAGCGTCGAGCTGGACCAGGAGATTCCGCCGGAGCACTACAAAGCGGTCGCCGAGGTCATCGGCTACGTCATGAAGCTGCGGCGCGCGGGCGCGCGACCGAATGCGTGAGGGCGGCACCGAGTTGTGATATAGGGTCGCGCCGATGGACAAGCTAGCGCAGACCGCATCAGAATCCCGCTCGACGACCGTCGCCGTCATTACAGCGGCGCTGACCGGCGCCATTTCGACTGCGATCGCCTTCTATCTAGGCGGGGCGGAGGCCGCCTCGCATCCATTGGTCATGCTCCTGGTCGTCGCGACCGCCTCTGTTGCCGGCGGCGGCTGCGCGACACTCGCGGCCTCATGGCGGCGGTCGGTCTACGAGAAGGTCGGCGCAATTGCACGGCTGGAGCGCGCCGTCCGCGAGGAGCAGGCAAAGGTCGCCGATTTCGTCGAGACGGCGCCGGCCGGATTCTACTCGGTCGACGAGCGTGGCCGCTTCCTCTATGCCAACCAGACCTTCGCCGCCTGGCTCGGCACGACACCGGCACAGCTTGTCGCGGAAGCGACGCTGAACGAGTTCTTCGTCGATCCGGCCCTTGCC
>DATAAP010000073.1:0-9834 GCA_036260035.1 Alphaproteobacteria bacterium
ATGGCGATGGTGCAGAACGCCTTCGCCAACACCTCGTCGTCGATCGTCATCTCCAAGGTACAGGGGAACATCGTTGACTCGCTGATGCCGCCGCTCTCGGCTGCCGAGCTCACCGCCGGCTTCGCGCTCGGCGGGGTTGCGCGCGGCGTGGCAGTCGGCATCACCGTGGGCATCTGCCTGACGCCGCTCGTCACCATCCATGTGCACAACGTATTCTTCATCGTTTTCCACGGCATTGCCGGCTCGCTGCTGCTGTCGCTGCTCGGCATCGCCGGCGGCATCTGGTCGCAGAAATTCGACCACATCGCCGCCGTCACCAATTTCGTGGTGACGCCGCTCGCCTTTCTATCGGGCACGTTCTACACGGTCGACCGCCTGCCAGAGCCGTGGCACATGCTGGCGCTGTGGAACCCGTTCTTCTACATGATCGACGGCTTCCGCTACGGCTTCCTCGGCCATCACGACGGCAATTTGGCACTCGGCCTCGGGATGATGACGCTGGTCAACGCAGCCCTGCTCTGGCTCTGCTACTGGATGTTCAAGAGCGGCTACAAGCTGCGGCCGTGACTCACAGCATCACGGCGATGGCCAGGATCATCGCCACCAGCACGAAGGCCCCGACCGGCCAGGCGCGGGCGTAGACGTCGCGCTCGGTGATGGCGGCACTGGCGAGCGCGCAGCCCATGGCGACGCGCATCGGCGAGAGGAGGGTGAAATTGCTGCCGGTCGTGTTCTGCACGCCGGCAAGGAAGCCGTCGGGCAGATCGGCGCGCACGCCCAGTGCTGCCTGGATCGGCATCATCATGCCGTTGGACACCGCGTTGCTGCCGGTGAGGAAGCCGCCGACGGCCGCGAGCAGCGGACTCGCGGCGAGTGCGGCCACGCCGAACGCGGCATAGGCCTGTTCCGCCAGCGCCACGGCGATTCCCGAGGCACTCATCCACTGCGCCATGACGACGAAGACGAGCGTGATCGCCGACGGGCGCCAGGCGCGGCCCCCTGTCTCTCCAAGAACGTGGCCGATAGCCTTGCCCGTGGCGTGCGCGGCGAGCGTCGCGGCGCCGACGGCGAACAGCCAGAAGCCGGGATTGTAGAATGGGGCGAGCCCCGGCTGGGCCGCGAACGGCTTGAGCACCCAGAGGCCGCTCAGCCAAGCGGTCAAGGGCGGCACGGTGCGCGTCGCGATCAGGACGAGCGTAAGCACGATGTAGGGACCGGCCCGGCGCATGGCCGCGCGCCAGGCCGCTGCACCCGCTGGCCGGTCGTGGACGAGCAGATGGAGAACGAAGAGAGGGCCGAGTGCCGCGATCACCGCGATCTCGGTGGCAAAGGCGTAATTCGTGAGGACGAGGCTTCCCGCGACAGCAGCAAGCCACAGGACGTCCGTCGCGCCTTGCGGCCAGCCGATGTGAAATCCGGCATGCGCCGCGAAGCGCCAGAAGAAGACGAGATAGCCGGCGAGCAGCGGAGCGCTGAGCACGGCGCTCCAGGAGCCGAGGAGCTCCGGCGGCAGTCCTGAGAGCGAAGCGCCCACTATCGTACCGATCGCGAGGGCACCCCATGGCACCAGGGCTTGGCTGAACAATGCCAGCACCACGGCATCGACTCCCCGCACGCCGAGCCGCAGGGTTGCCGCCGTCGCTACGATTACGCCGACGCCGAAGCCCATCGCGGATTCCGCAAACGGCCCGAGCAGCAGGCAGGATGCGAACAGGCGGCGATACCCGGTCGACGGATCGACCTTGTCCTGATTGCCGACGCGCCCGTCGCCCTGCCGGGCGCAGAGGAAGAAGAAAAGCCCGCCCGCGATCACGACAATGATCTGCGCGGAGAGCCATGCGCCCTCGGCACCGCTGAACAGAAGGAAGTGGACCGGATTCGTGCCCGGTGGCAGCGCCAGCACGGCGGCAAGCGCCATCAGGGCGAGGCCGACGAGACCGGCCTGCAGCGCGGTCGCGCGGCCGCTGGCGAGCAGAGCCACCGTCGCCACCAGCGGCAACAGGGAGACGAGCGTCATCATGCGGGCTCAGCGGTGCCGCGAGCGCGCGCCGCCTACAACTGCGTTCTTTGCGGGTGGCCTAAGCTTGGGCCACGTGGCCGCCAAGGAACAAGGCGCCGATGCGCGGATCGTCGCGCACCGCCTGCGCGGGCCCTTCTATGGCGACGCGGCCCTGCTCAAGCGCCACAGCCTTGTCGGAGATGGCGAGCGCGCTCTTCACGTTCTGCTCGACCATGACGACCGTGACCCCCTCGCGCGCGAGGTCGCGCAGGATCGCGAAAACGTCCGCGATCACTTTGGGGGCAAGGCCGATCGACGGCTCGTCGACTAGCAGCACCTTCGGCTCTAGCAGCAGTGCGCGGCCGATCTCCAGCATCTTCTGCTCGCCGCCGCTGAGCGTCGACGCCTGCTGGTCGGCGCGCTCGGCGAGCCGGGGAAACCGTGCGAACACTGCATCCATGCGCTGTCGCAACAGTGTCTTGTCGCGCATGGTGATACCACCGAGCTCGAGGTTGTGGCGCACTGTCAGGGTGGGAAACAGGTTGCGCCCCTGCGGCACAAAGACGAGCCCGCGGGCAAGCAGGTCGCGCGGCGCCGCGCCGGCAATCGGCTCGCCTTCGAAGCGGATGTCGCCCGCGCGCGGCCGCACGAGGCCGAACACCGTCTTCAGCACGGTCGACTTGCCGGCGCCATTGGCGCCGATCAGCGTGGTGATCGCGCCGCGTGGTGCGGTGAAGCTCAGGCCGTTGAGGATCGTCAGCGCGCCATAACCGGCGACGACATCCTCGAGGAGGAGCGCATCAGGCGCCAAGATACGCCTCCACCACAGCGGGGTTGGCGCGGATCTCGGCGGGCGTGCCGATCGCCAGCACCTTGCCTTCCGCCAGCACCATCACGCGGTGGCACAGGCTCATCACGAAATCCATGTTGTGCTCGATCACGACGAAAGTCGCACCGCGCTCGCGGTTGAGCCGCGCCAGCAAATGCTTCAGCGCGTCGACCAGGACCGGGTTCACGCCGGCTGCCGGCTCGTCAAGCATGACCAGCCGCGGCTCCGCCATGAACGCCATGGCGATGTCGAGCAGCTTCTGCTGGCCGTAGCTGAGTTCGCCGGCGCGCTGCTCAGCGACGCGGCCGAGATTGAAGAAGCGGATGGTCGCGTCGGCGCGCTCACTAAGGCCTGCATCGCTGCGCGCGAACAGCCGGGCGGCAAGCGAGCCGTCGAACTCCTGCGCCGCCGCAATCAGGTTGTCGCGCACAGACAGGCCGCCGAAGACCTGCAGCGACTGGAAAGTGCGGCTCAGGCCGCGCCGCGCGAGGGACAGCGGCGACAACCCGCTGACATCCTCGCCCGCGAACAGAACCTGGCCGGCGCTCGGCCTGATCTGCCCGAGGATGCAGTTGAAGAGCGTTGTCTTGCCACTGCCGTTCGGGCCGATCACGCCGAAGATCTCGCCCGGCGCGCAGGCGAAGCTGACGTCGCGTACGGCCGCGATCGCGCCGAAATTGCGGCTGACGCCGCGCACTTCGAGCAAGGCAGTCATGATCTGACGGGCTCCGGCCGCGCGCCAGTCGCGGTGCGCAGGGCACGCAGGCGATCGGGAATTGCCAGGATGCCGCCGGGGCACCACACCATCAAGATCACGACGAGGATCGCGTAGACGAGCAGGTAATAGCTTTCCGCGAAGCGCAGCCACTCCGGCAGCAGGGTCACCAAGGCAGCGCCTATGAAAGGCCCGAAGAAGCGCCCGGAGCCGCCGACAACGACCATCAGCAGGAAGGCGAGCGAGGTGGTCAGACCGAACGGCGTCGGATCGATGAACTGCACCAGCGGCGCGTAGAACGCGCCCGCGATGCCGGCGCAGGCGGCGCCGATCGCAAAGGCGAGAAGCGTGTAGGCGCGGATGTCGATGCCGAGGCTCTCGGCACGCAGCGGGTTGTCTCGTAGGGCGGCAAAGGCGCGGCCCCAGGGCGAGCGCAGGATCCACCACAACATCAGCGTCACGGCGACCAGCGCGGCGAGACAGAGATAGTAGAAGTCGAGCGGCGAGCGTAGCGGGACGCCGAACAGCTCCGGCCGCGCGATGCGGCGGATGCCGAACGTGCCGCCGGTGAGCCACTCCTCATTGCGGAGGATGAGATAGACGAGGCCGTTGAAGCCGAGCGTCGCGAAGGCGAGGTAGTGGTGCTGCACGCGCAATGCCGGAAAGCCCAGAAGCAGCCCCAGCGCGAAGCACAGCGCAGCTGCCGTCGGCAGCGCGCTCCAGAAGGACAGGCCGGCCTTCATCATCAGCGCCGAGGTGTACGCGCCGATGCCGAGGAACGCCGCCTGGCCGAGCGACACTTGCCCCGCATAGCCGAGGGTGAGGTTCAGCCCCTGCGCCGCGATCGCATATAGCGCCCAGAGCGACAGCAGGTAGATGCCATAGCTCCTCAGCGCATGCGGTAGCGCCACGAGCACCGCGAGCGCCGCAAGCGCGACGATCCAGCCGATGCGGTTCATACCCGCCGCTCCTCGGCCTTGCCGAGCAGGCCTTCGGGGCGGAACAGGATGATCGCCACGAACAAGACCAGCGCCACCGCGTCCTTGTACTGATGCGAGACATAGGCAGCTGACAGGTTCTCGAGCACGCCGATCAACAAGCCGCCAAGCAACGCGCCGCGCATCTGGTTGAAGCCGCCGATGATCGCCGCATAAAACGCCTTGAGGCCGAGCGATTCGCCGAGGTCGAACTTGGCGAGATAGATCGGCGTGACCAGCAGCGCCGCGGTCGCCGCGAGAATGGCGTTGATGACGAAGGTGAGCAGGATCATGCGCGGCACATCGATGCCGAGCACGCGCGCCGCGTCCTGGTTCTGCGCCACCGCCTGCATCGCGCGGCCCGTGGTGGTGCGCGCGAGGAAGAGCTGCAGTCCGCCGACGAGCGCCAGCGTCACCAGCAGCACGCCGATGTCGTGGACCGACACCGCGACGCCGCCGACGTTCCACACGCCTGGTGGAAACAGGTTCGGGAATGGCTGCGCCTCGACGCTGTAGCTGACCTTGACGATGTGCTTGAGAGCGATGCCGAGCGCGATAGTGGCGATCACCAGCGGCAGCACCCCGTGGCGGATCATCGGATCGACGACGACGCGCTTGAAGCCCCAGCCGAGCACAATGGCGGACAGCAGCACCGTGAGCAGGAAGGCGCCCAGCAGCGGCATGTTCGGTACGACCAGGAAGCCGAGCATGAAGAAGCCCGGCAGCATCACGAACTCGCCCTGCGCGAAGTTGATGGTGCCGGAGGTCTGCCAGAGCAATGTAAAGCCCATCGCTGCGATCGCGTAGATCGCGCCGGTGGCGAGGCCGGAGACAACGAGCTGGACGAGTTCGGTCATAAAGATGGCGCGCTCTATTTGGATTCCTTGCGCTTCCAGACTTCGAACAACGTATACTCATGCTCCATGTATTGTTTGCTCGGCGACATGCGAAAGACGTGTTTCACACGATGTCCTGTCGATGGCATCAAACTAGTGAAGTGCAGCGCTTCGCCGCGCCACGAGACGTCCGAGATCAGAAACTCCTCGCCATCGCTTTGATCACGTCCGGTCACGGCAAATGAGCCGCCTTTTGCCGACACCGTGAACTCGGCGTTGGCATCATCCATCGTTACCCAAGTGCCCACCAGAGGATGAGCAGGATCAAACCTGACGACATTGGTCATGTCGCAACAGGATCAGAGGGCAGGCATATCGATCAAGAGAAAGCGCCCCATCACCCGAAACCGAAGATGAGGCGCTGATTTGTGCTGATTATCTCTTCCCGACCGGCGGCAGCGTGCCGATCACGACCTGCTTGCCGCCCTTGACCTCGACTAGGAAGCTCTCGCGGTCGAGATCGCCCTTGTCATCAAAGCTGACGTCCATCAGCAGGCCCGGATGGTCCTTGACGCTGAACGACGCGTTCTTGATCGCGGCCGCGAGCGCCTTGCGGTCGAACTTGCCGACCTTCTCCGTCGCCGCCTTGATCAGATAGACCGCGGTGTAGCCCTTGATGCCGTTATGGTCGCTCTTCGCGCCGTATTCCTTCTCGAATTTCTGCGCGAACTCCTGGATCGCCGGCACGGGCGCGTCGATCGTCAGCCCGACATGGCCGCGCACCCCATTCACCGCGTCGCCCGCGAGATCGATCACCTTCTGGCTCATCAAGGTGGTCTCGCCGACGATGGGCTTGTCATAGCCCTGCTTGCGCAGCTCGCGCAGCAGCCGCGCGCTCTCCTCCTCGTTAAGATAGGCGAACAGCGCGTCGGCGCCCGACGATTTCGCGCGCACGACGGCGCTGGAGAAATCGACCTGCTGCTGCTCGGTCGAGATGTCCGCCGCGACCTTGATGCCGCGCGCGTTCAGCTCCTTCACCATGGCATCGCGGCCGCCCTTGCCGAAGTCGTTGTTGATCCAGACGACAGCAACGGATTTCACCTTGACCTCGTTCTGCAGGTAATTGGCGAGCTTCGGCATGCCGAGCGCCTGGCTGAACGAAGTGCGGAAAATGTACGGATTGCCCTGCTGGGTGATGCTGGCCGCTTCGCCGCCGGTGAATTGCGGGATCTCGGCCTGCTCGGCGACCTGCATGTTGACCATCACCGAGCCCGAGAAGATGGGCCCGAGGATCGCGTAGGGGTTCTCATCCACCGCCTTGGTCGCCATCGCCTTCGCGACGCCGGGGTTGGTCTGGCTGTCGTAATGCGTCACCGCGATTCTGCGGCCGAGAATGCCGCCCTTCGCGTTGATCTCCCTGACCGCGAGGTCGACGCCGTTCTTCCAGTTGGTGCCGACGGTGGCGCCGGCCCCCGACAGCTCGATCACGTCGGCGAGCTTGACGACGTCCTGCGCTGAGGCGCCGTGAGCGACAATCGTCGCCGCCGCAAGCCCGAGCCAAATTCCGCGCATTTCATTCCTCCCCCGGAAATCGGTGATTGCGGCGACCGTATCGCCGCCGCGATGGACAAGTCAATTTGGCGGGACGCCTCACATCCGGCGCGCTTGAGACACGCCTCGCGCCTAATCGCAGCCCCGCTTGAAGTTGAAGGTTGCATTTGACATATCCGGCAGGCGTAACAATACTTTACGTTTTTCCGCGCTCCCGCGGGCCAAGCCCGGCCCGGAGCGGCGCGGTGCAACCGCAAGGAGAATGACGTTGAGCGCCGCCGAGGTCCGGCCCGTCCCGCCTGTGATGCCCACGTATAATCGCGCTGATCTGGCCTTCGAGCGCGGCGAGGGCGCTTATCTGTTCACAGCGGACGGACGACGTTACCTCGACTTCGCTTGCGGCATTGCCGTCACCGGGCTCGGTCATGCCAATCCCGGCCTGATCAAGGCCTTGACCGAGCAGGCGAGCAAGCTCTGGCACACCTCCAACCTGTTTCGCATCCCGGGCCAGGAAAGGCTGGCGGAGCGGCTGGTCGCCAACACGTTCGCCGACACGGTCTTCTTCGGCAATTCTGGCGCCGAGGCGATCGAGTGCGGCATCAAGGTCGTACGCAAATACCACGCGGCGAACGGGCATCCCGAGCGCTACCGCATCATCACCTTCGAGGGCGCTTTCCACGGACGCACGCTCGCGACGATCGCTGCCGGCGGCCAGAAAAAGTACCTAGAGGGCTTCGGCCCGCCGGTTGACGGCTTCGACCAGGTGGCTTTCGGCGACATCAAGCTCGTGGAGGCGGCGATCGGCCCGCAGACGGCCGGCATCCTGATCGAGCCAGTGCAGGGCGAAGGCGGCGTGCGGCCGGTGCCACCGGAGTTCCTGCGCGCGCTGCGGGGCCTGTGCGACAAGCACGAGCTGCTGCTGTTCCTCGACGAGATCCAGACCGGCATGGGCCGCACCGGCAAGCTGTTCGCCTATGAATGGACGGACGTGAAGCCGGACGTCATGTCGGTCGCCAAGGCAATCGGCGGCGGCTTCCCGCTTGGTGCTTGCCTCGCGACAGCGAAGGCCGCGTCCGGCATGGTCGCGGGCACGCATGGCTCGACCTATGGCGGCAACCCGATGGCGATGGCGGTCGGCAATGCCGTGCTCGACCAGATGCTGGCCGAAGGCTTCATGGACCATGTCCAGGAGGTCGCCAGCCATCTGCGCCAGCAGCTCGCGATGATCGTCGAGCGCAACGGCGACATCTTCGAGGAGGTGCGCGGGCAAGGTCTGCTGCTCGGCCTCAAATGTCGGCCGCTCAACACCGACGTCGGTGCTGCCTTCCGCGGCCGCGGGCTGGTGACGGCGACGGCAGGCGACAACGTCGTGCGCCTGCTGCCGCCGCTGATCATCGAGGCTCAGCACGTCACCGAAGCGATCGAGAAGATCGAGGCAGCCTGCGCCGATTTGCGCAGCCAGCAGGCGAAGCGCAAGGTGGGCTGACATGCCTGGCAAGGACGGCAGGCCGCCGCGGCATTTTCTCGATCTCGACCGGTTCGACACGCGGACGCTGCGGGAGATCCTCGCGCTCGGCAGCGCCTACAAGAAGGGCGCACCGCCGAACGGCAACTACAAGCCGCTCGCCGGCAAGACGCTGGCGATGATCTTTGAAAAGCCCTCGACCCGCACGCGCGTGTCGTTCGAGGTCGGCATCCGCCAGCTCGGCGGCGACGCGGTGATCCTGACGCACCACGACACGCAGCTGGGGCGCGGCGAGTCGATCGCCGACACGGCGCGCGTGCTGTCGCGCTATTGCGACGCGATCATGCTGCGCACCAGCTCGACCGCGCATCTGCTGGAGCTGGCGCGGCACGCAACCGTACCGGTGATCAACGGACTCACCGACCGCACGCATCCGTGCCAGTTGATGGCCGACGTGATGACCTTCGAGGAGCATCGCGGCCAGATCGAGGGCCGCGTCGTCGCGTGGTCGGGCGACGGCAACAACATGGCGGGCTCGTGGATCCAGGCCGCGGCGCGCTTCCGCTTCGACCTCCGCCTCGCCTGCCCCGAGCAGCTGCAGCCGCCGCAGGAGATGCTCGATTGGGCGCGCCGCGAGGGCGCGCGCGTGACCACCACGACCGATCCCGAGAAGGCCGTGCGCGGCGCCGACTGCGTCGTCACCGATACCTGGCTGTCGATGGATTCGGAGGACGACGGCGGTGGGCGCGTCTCGCGCGAGAAGCGCCACAACCTGCTGGCGCCGTTCCGGGTCGACGAGCGGCTGATGAGCCTTGCCAAGCCGGATGCGGTGTTCATGCACTGCCTGCCGGCGCATCGCGGCGAGGAAGTCACGGCCGGGGTCATCGACGGGCCGCAATCGATCGTCTGGGACGAGGCGGAGAACCGCCTGCACGTGCAGAAGGGCATCCTCGCCTGGTGCATGGCCTGACCCAGGCTGTTCAGGTACCGAGGGTGTCCGGAGCCCGCGCCAAGGGTTGCCGGTGCGGCAGGCGCTTCCGATATAGTCGGTCATCATGACTGCCCTTCGCACCGACCTGGACATTTCCGCCGATAACGTCGTCCTGCCGTTCCAGATCACCCCATTTGCTACGCGCGGCCGCGTGGTGCGGCTTGGCGGCGTCGTCGACAGCATCGTCAAGCGGCACAATTATCCGCCGCTGGTCGCCCGCACCCTCGCCGAGATGATCGCGATGGCGGCTGCGCTCGCGGCCACGCTGAAATATGACGGCGTTTTCACCCTGCAGACCAAAGGCGACGGCCCGATCCGGATGATGCTCGCCGACGTGACCAGCGACGGCGCCATACGGGCCTATGCGCAGTACGACGAGGCGCGGCTCGAAGACCTCGGCCATACGCCCTCTGTCCCGAAACTCTTCGGGGCAGGATACCTCGCCTTCACGGTCGATCAGGGCGAGCACAC
>DATAAP010000074.1:0-2190 GCA_036260035.1 Alphaproteobacteria bacterium
GTCGACATCGCCGATCCGATCGACGTCGTCGTCATCGATCGCGGTAACACAGCCGCAGGAGCCGATCTTGGCGCGAATATAAAGGCTCACCTCCGTGCCGCAGTGCTCGGCCCGGCAGCGGAACGCCTTACCCTTCCCCCACGGGTCCGCGGGAAAGGGCCAGGCGGTCTCGGCCCAGACGTGCTTTGCTGGCGCTGCCGCCTCAGGCACGCGGCCGCTCAGCAGTCCGGCCGCGGCCAGCGCGCCGCCGCCGACCAAAACGGCCGTGACCGCGAGAATGACGATCCGATCCATCGCCCGGCGCCCAGGTGCCTAGTTCATCGCCACGTATTTGCGCGCCGCCGCAACTTCCGGCCGGTCCGTGTTGGCCTCGGCGGTCAGCGCCAGGAGCTTCTCGTAATTCGCCTTCGCGGCCGCCTTGTCGCCGAGCCTCTCGGCGGCTTGCGCCGCGCCGAGGAAGCCGCGGAAACGGTTCGGCTCCTTAGCCTTCGTGGCTTCGAACGCGGCAAGCGCCTCCTTAGCCATGCCGCGATCGAGCAGCATTTCTCCATAGAGTTCGCGCGCCGGCGCGAGCGGCCCCGGTGTGACCACGTGCTTGTTCGTTCTGTCCTCGGCATCCGCCGCGGCGCTCATCCCCTTCAGCGCCTCGTCGTGCTTGCCTTCGGCGTAGAGCATCCAGGCCGACGCAACCTGCCGCTGGATGTCGACGATCTCCGACCAATAGGCGTCCTTCGCTTCGCGCAGCTTGTCGCGCAATTCGGCGAGTTTCGCGATGTCGTGCGCCGCCGCCTCTGGTTTGCCGGAGCGCGCCGCGCCGAGCGCGCGGGCGAAATGCGTCACCGCCATCACGTAAGCGAACGGGCTCGGCCGCACCGTGAGCTGCGAAGCGCCCTGCCAATCGGCGCGCTCGACCGCATAGCGGGCAGGCGAGGCCGCGAGTGCGTAATGCGCCGCGAACACGGTGGCTTTGAACTCGGTCTCCCGCAGGATGTCGTCCACGACCGCGCGCGCCTCATTATCCTGCCCGAGCTGCAGGTGGGCGTAGACCATATAGTCCTGCGCATGCAGGTAGTTGCCGACGGACTTCTCCGCTTTCGCGGCTTTCCAAGAGGCGATGTTCGACTCGATCGACTCCTTCCAGTAGCCGACGCGGGTGTAGATGTGCGACGGCATGTGCTGCGCGTGCGGCGCGGCCGGCGCGATCTGGGCGTAGCGGTTCGCCGCGTCGAGGCCTTTCTCGGCAAGCTCCGGATAGTCGTACAGATGGATGAGATAATGCGTGACCCCCGGATGCTGGGGCAAACGCTTTGAGAGAGGCTCAAGGATTGCGGCGCCCCTGAGCTGCTGAGAATAGGTCTTGTCGTTGAGGTCGGCCGACGTGTTGAGCGTGATGGCGTAGGCGATCTGTGCCTCGTCGTCGTCCGGATATTTCGCCGCCATCTTCTCCTGGGCGTCGCGGAACAGTCGGATGCGCTGCCCGTGGCTGAGCTTGTCATAGTCGGTGTACATCAGCGCTAACGCATCGACGTAATCGCGCTCACGCTCGGTTTTCGGATTCAGCGCCTTGGCCCGCTCGATGGCAGCAAGCCCCGGCGCCAGGTTGCCCTGCGGAATCGGATTGTGCGGGTTGTCGACGTAGGTTAGCGCGATGCCCCACTCGGCCATGGCGCAAGTGGGATCAGCCTTGAGCGCTTCTTCGAAGACCTCCTTGGCGGCAAGATACCAATACGAGTGCTGGTAGCGCATGCCGCGATCGAAGCGGCGTTGCGCTACCGCGTTGCACGAGGTTTTGAAGTGGACGTTGCCGAGCTGCTGGTCCGCATCATCCTGGGCGAGTGCTGGGTTCGTCAGGACGATCGCAGTGAGCGACAGGGCGGCTATACACGGGATATTCGTCATGGATGCCTCGCCTTTAGCTTTGTGCAGGCCAGCTTGGCGCGCGAATCGAGCGAGGGCCAAGCTCGAAGCTGATCAGATCCGCTGCGCTGAAAAAGCTGGCAGCCACCCAGTCGGGGCACGGCAGGCTGTTGACGCCCTTGGCCACGATTGTCGCTCTCGAAGAGCAGGTTTGCAAGCTCATTTAGATAGGTGGATCAGGTGCGAATGTCCCGTGCCGAGCGAACGGCAGCTTTCAACGATCTCTGTCTCGAAAGCCGTCGTTCCGCTTACGGCCTACTCCGGACGTTCTGG
>DATAAP010000075.1:0-7548 GCA_036260035.1 Alphaproteobacteria bacterium
CTCAGCGCGTTCCGACCGCAGCCGAGCCCGCCGGCAAGATGGCGCGCTGCGCTATGGGCGCAACGCGTCCGCCGCCGGGCTAAGCCGCCTCTTCCATCGGCTCGCCGCCCAGCGTGCGCATCAGCGCCTTGAGCTCGTCCACTGCGGCGGACAGCCGATCCGCGGCCGTGCCGCGGATGACGATCGCGGTCGACGGGCCGCTGCCCAAGCGGAAGGCCGGATAGCTGCCCATCTCGAGATCGGAATATCGCGCCTGCAGCGCAGCGAGCCCTTCCGCCAGTCGGCCCTCAGGCAGTTCCACCCGCACCGTGCGCGAGAGCATCGGCGCACCACCCTTGAGCCGGTGCTTCATGCCGTCAAACATCGCCTGCATGATCTTCGGCACGCCCGCCATGACGTAGACATTGCCGATCTGGAAGCCCGGCGCCCGGCTGACGGGGTTGTCGATCAGCGTCGCCCCTTCAGGCGTGTTCGCCATGCGCAGCCGCATCGGGTTGAGATCGGCAGGGTTGGCGTAGTGCGCCTTGAGCCGCGCCAGCGCCTCGGGATGCTGGATTAGCGGCACGCCGAAAGCCTTGGCGACGCATTCGGCGGTTATGTCGTCATGGGTCGGGCCTATGCCGCCGGTCGTGAACACGTAGTCGAACTGATGGCGCACCTCGTTCAGCGTGCGCACGATCGTCGCCTCGACGTCCGGGATGACGCGGGCCTCCATCAGGCGTATGCCGATCGCATTCAGCTGCTCGGCGAGCCAGGGCAGGTTGGCATCCTTGGTGCGGCCGGACAGAATCTCGTTGCCGATGACGAGGACGCAGGCGGTGACGGGCTTGTCGGACACGGCGGGCAGGATCTCCGGGCTGGTGGACGGAACCTACCCAAATTTGCGACGGCTGTCCCGCGGTTGGCGAGTCCCGCCACAGCCGCGCTCCCGTCCGAGATCGTTCGCCTGCGCTGGCACCCTCCACCGGTTGCGCCGTTATCATCAGAACCACCTTTTTTGATCCGATGGAATCCCCACCCTTCGATCTTCTCGAGAGTCTCGCGCCGCGCGCCGAGCTCCTCGTCTACAGCGCTTTGATCCTCGCTGGCGGCCTGCTGCTCGCCACGCTTGCGGAGACCGGTGTGCGCCGGCTCATCCGCCGGGCACAGGGCTATCACGTTCACGTCTCGCTGGAAGCAACATTGGCGCTCACGCGCCTTGTACGTATCCTCGTCTTCGCGCTCGCCGTGATCGTGATGCTGAATTTCTGGGGGCTCGGCCTGAGCGGCATCTGGAGCGGAGCGCTCGGGCTGATCGCCGGCATCGGCGTCGCCCTGATCGCGACCTGGGCGATGGTCAGCAACGTCACGGGCGCATTGTTCCTGGCAATCTGGCGCCCGTATCGCCTCGGCGACACGTTCGAGGTGCTGCCCGAAGGAACCAAGGGCCGCGCGATCGACCGCAACCTCATGTTCACCGTGCTGCAGCAGGAGGACGGCGCGATCGTCTCCATCCCCAACAACCTGATCTTCCAGCGCGTGGTGCGCTGCTATCCTGCCGCGGTGCACGGCGAAACCGAAGACATGCCGTCCCTGCCCGCCGCGAAACCTCACAAGTGATCGTCGGTACGCGTTCCATTTTTGATACCGATTGTTCCATTTGCGAGGGGTCATTGAATCGTGATAACCGGATGAAGGCGGGAATTTCAGGCCATCACGGCGCGCTAACAGGCGAAGCCCCTTCCCGCATAAGAGAGGGAGGACCCATGCGATACCAAGCCCTGACCAGACTCGCGGCCGGCGCAGGCGCGCTGCTGCTGGTCGCAACCAGCGCGGTCGCGCAGACCGCGCAGCCCGTGAAAATCCGCCTGCAGACGGCCGTACCGACGGCGAGCATCTACTTCGAGCTGCTCAAGCGCTATGCAGACCGCATCGACAAGATGTCGGCAGGCCGCGTCAAGATGGAGGTGCTGCCCGACGGCGCCATCGTCCCCGCATTTGAAATCCTCGATGCTGTCGACAAGGGCGTGGTCGAAGCTGGCTATGCCTGGACGCATTACTGGTCCGGCAAGCACCCCGCCGCCGGGCTTTTCAGCAATCCGATGGCGGGCGCCGGTGCCGGCCTCGACCAGCTCTCGCATATGGCGTGGTTGATCGAGGGCGGCGGCATGGATCTGTATCGCAAGTTCTACACGCAGATCCTCAAGGTGAATGTTGAGCCTTTCATGGTGCAGCCGATGGGCCCGGACCCGCTCGGCTGGTTCAAAAGGCCGATCGAAAGCGTCGCCGATTTCAAGAAGCTCAAGTATCGCGCCCCGCCGGGCATCACGGGCGAGATCTTCAAGGAAATGGGCATCGGTGCGGTCGCGCTGCCGGGCGGCGAGATCGTGCCGGCGGCACAGCGTGGCGTAATCGACGCCGCCGAGTGGATCGGACCTGCCGACGACCTCAATCTCGGCCTGCACACGATCTGGAAGAACTACTACCTGCAGGGCCTGCATCAGTCGACCGATGTCGGCGAGGTGATCGTCAATAAAGGCGTCTACGACAAGCTGCCGGCTGACGTGAAGGAGATCATGAAGGCCGCAGCGATGGCCTCGATGGCGGAGACCTATGCCTTCAACGTCGCGCGCAACGCTGCCGCGATCGTCAAGCTGAAGAACGAGTTCAAGGTCGAGATCCGCGACACGCCGAAGGATTTCTTCCCCGAATTCGTGCGTGCTACCAACGTGGTACTCGAGCGCTATGCGCAGAAGGACGCCTTCTTCAAAGAGGTGCTCGAATCGCAGCGCAATTTCGGCAAAACCGTCGTGCCGTATTGGACCAAGGTCCTCGACCTGTACTCCAACCTCGGCAACGCCGCACTACAGACGAAGTAGTGGTTTGAAGGACCGTCCCCCTCTCCGTCGGCCGGAGAGGGGGATGTCCGGGGGTGCTCATGCCGGCTCCGCAAGGACTGCTCGCGACAATCCGCGCGCTGGACCAAGTCGCGCTGTGGTCCGGCCGCATCGTCGCCTGGCTGATCGTGCCGATGGTGCTCGGCCTCGCCTATGAGGTGTTCGCGCGCTACCTGTTCGAGGCGCCAACCGTCTGGGCCTACGACATGACGTTCATGCTGTACGGCACGTTCTTCATGCTCGGCTCGGCCTTCACCCTGCTGCGCAAGGGACATATCCGCACCGACTCATTCTACGGCACGTGGTCGGTGCGGCGGCAGGGCGCGGTCGACGCGGCCTGCTACATCCTCTTCTTCTTTCCTGGCCTGATCGCCTTCTTCGTGGTCGGCTGGGAGTATTTCTGGCGCTCGTTCCTGCAGGGCGAACGGATCGTCACCAGCCCCTGGATGCCGATCGTCTATCCGTTCAAGTTCGTCATCCCGCTCGCCGCAGCACTGCTGCTCATCCAGGGGGTCTCCGAGTTGCTGAAAAGCGTGTGGGCCGCGCGCCATGGGGAGTGGTTGTGAGCCAGGAGCTCCTCGGCCTCGTCTCGCTCGCAGCGCTGTTCGCCGCGATCTTCATCGGGTTTCCGATCGCCTTCACGCTGATCACGGTCGCCCTGCTGTTCGGCTATTTTGCGCTCGGGTCCATC
The DNA here is from genome assembly GCA_036260035.1 of Alphaproteobacteria bacterium. Lineage (GTDB taxonomy): Bacteria > Pseudomonadota > Alphaproteobacteria > CACIAM-22H2 > CACIAM-22H2 > DATAAP01. Next base: position 3,568 of record DATAAP010000075.1, read on the forward strand.
GTCCTGAATCTGATGGTCCTGCAGTTCTTCTCGGTGATGCGCGATCCGACGCTCGCTTCGGTGCCCTTCTTCCTGTTCATGGGCTACCTGCTGGAGCAGTCCGGGCTGATGGAGCGGCTGTTCCGCGGCGTGCAGCTCATGTTCGCCGGCCTGCGCGGTTCGCTCTATCTCGCCGTGCTCGTCACCGCGACCATTTTCGCGGCAGCGACCGGGATCGTCGGCTCGTCGGTGACCCTGCTCGGCGTCATGGCGGCGCCGGCTATGAAGCGCAGCGGCTATAATATCCCGCTCTCGGCCGGCGCCATCACCGCAGGCGGCACGCTCGGCATCCTCATCCCGCCCTCGGTCATGCTGATCGTCATGGGCCCGGTCGTCGGGGTGCCAGCGACCGATCTGTTCAGCGCGGCGGTGTTTCCCGGCCTTCTCTTGACCGGGCTCTATGTCGTCTATTGTCTGACGCGCTGCTACTTCAATCCGTCGTTGGGGCCGCCGCTGCCGTTGGAAGAACGTGCGACGTCGGCGATACAGATCGTGCGCGAGGTGGTCGTCGGCATGGCGCCGGTGGTGGTGGTCATCCTCGCGACGCTCGGTTTCATCCTGGCCGGCATCGCCACACCGACCGACGCGGGCGCCGTCGGCGCTCTGGCGGTGCTGATCCTAACCCTGCTCTATCGCCGAATGACCTGGCCCGCCTTCCGCAAAGCCGTTTACGCGACGCTCGAAACCTCGTGCATGATCCTGCTGCTGGTCGCCGCCTCGAACTTCTTCGGCTCGGTCTTTGCGCGGCTCGGCAGCGCCAGCTACATCGCCGAGCTGCTGCTCGGGCTCGATTTCAGTGCCACCGGGATGCTGCTGGTCATCCTGGCGATCATCTTCATCCTCGGTTGGCCGCTCGAATGGGTGCCGATCGTGCTGATCGTCGTGCCGATCATGCTGCCGCTGGTCACCAAGCTCGGCATCGACAAGATCTGGTTTTGCACCCTTGTCGCCGTATGCATGCAGACCGCCTGGCTGTCGCCGCCGGTCGCGCTGTCGGCGTACTTCCTCAAGGGTGTGGTCCCAGAATGGGATCTCCGCGACATTTACAAGGGCATGATGCAGTTCATGGGCCTGCAGGTGATCGGGCTGCTGCTCGTCCTGTTCTTCCCGGAAATCGCGCTATGGCTCCCGCGCGTCCTGGGCGACTGAGACGTCCTCGCTTCAATCCAATCGTGCGAAGGGGTTTCGACAGGCACCGGCGCGCAGGCCGCGATATGTGAGCTCTCGCGCGTCGGGACTCTCGAAGAAGCCGGTACCGAGCAGAAAGGCAGTAACGATGTCGCGCTCCAGCGCACGGACCTTGGCGAGATCGGACGCGGGAGCGAGGATCGGGAACAGGCGCGTCTCGTAAAGGCGCAGGAACGAGACCGAGCGCTGTACCTCCGTGACCATCCACCTTCGTTGATCCAGGTAATTTGCCGCGAACCGCGCGCGGTCGCCATCCTCAACCCTGACATATCCAGCCCGCGCCGCGATGACTCGCAGGACGAGCCGCGCGGCCGGATCGGCCTCGCTCCAGGCCTGCTGCGGGCGCAACCCGAGCGCCGCGGCGGTCAAGCCGGCAATGAAACCCCTGCGCCCCAGCAACCGCACCACGCGCCTCACAGGATGCGGCTCGCGGCGCGCAATGACAGCGCTGCGGCGGTGAGGCTGGGATTGGCACAGGAGCAGCTCGGAAAGACGGCGGTGCCGACCACGACGAGATTGCGCAACGTATGGTGCACAAGGTCGCGGTCGACGACGGAATCCTGCAGGTCGGCCCCCATGCGCAGCGTGCCTTGGATGTGGGACTCGCTCGAACGCCAGCGCCGAAACTCGATCCGCTCGACCGGCAGCGGCGACAGGAGCTCGGGCAACTTGCCCAGCGCACGCTCGATGCCCTTGCGCGCGTAGGCGGATCGCCCGGGGTGCGACACGTGCGGTGGGCCGCCGTCCAGAGCAGCGTCTACGCGGTTCGCTTCGTCGGGAAGGTCTTCGGCCACCAGAAGCAGCGGCAAGGTCTGCCGCCAGCGCCCTGGCTCCGTGCGCAGACCGTCCCACCAATAGTTCCGGAACAGCACCATTACCCCGGAGGCCGTGCTGCGATGCGCGCCGTCGAACAGCCCATAATTCACCCCGGTCGTGGCTGTGCTGCCATCGAAATGGTCGAGCCCGTCAAGGAAGACCTCGACCGTTGCGCCCACCTGCTCGTGCAGACCGCGCCCTGTATGCGGCGTCGCCAGCCCCGAGCGCTGCAAGATTACGGGACTGAAGAGCGCGTTGGCGCCGAGAACGAAGAGATCGCCGCGCGCCACGAACTCTTGTCCGTCCTGGCGGTAGATGGCACTGCGAACGGCACCGCCTGAGGCGTCGAGCGCCACGACCTCGGCGCGCGTGCGCACGGTGACGCGCGGATCGTCGTATGTGTCGCGGAATCCGTTATTCGCCGTGAACTTCGCATCGTTCGGGCACAGGCCGCAGGTGGAACTGGCGCAACAAGCGCCACGCCGTAGCGTGGGAATGCGCGAGCGCGCTGTTGGCAGGACATAGTGCAGGTCCGGCCGTGCGCGTTTCATGAGGTGGTCGGCGGCGGTCAGCCGGTGCGGCGGCTGGGCGAACGGCGTCGAACGCGGAAAGAGCTGTCCGATATCGGGATCGCCGGACACTTCCATAATTGCTTCCGCCTCGCCGTAGAACGGCTCAAGCTCGTCATAGGAGAGCGGCCAGTCGCGACCGACGCCATAGCGCGTGCGCAGCTGGAAGTCGGTCGGATGCATCCGTGGCGTGACGCCCCACCAGCAGTTCGTGCCGCCGCCGAAACCTATCGTGAAGCGCCACGGTTTCTCGCCAGGAGCGGTTCGGATCGTGCGCTCGGACTCAATGTCTGAGTTCCGGCCATTGGCGATCTGCCAATCGTGCGTGAACATCCCGCCCCGCTCTAGGACCAGTATGCGGGCCGATGCTGGCAGGCGGCGCAGCGCCTTGTGAAGGAAGAACGATGACCCGAAGCCGCTGCCGATGATCACGAGGTCATAGCTGTCGGGAGACTGCATAGAATCCGCCGCGCCGCTGGCGAAACACCAGGTTGTTCCGCGCCTAGCGTATCTCCGGGCACGTAAGGACGGAAGACCGCCCTAGCGGACCACGAAGCCGGGGTGGGTTCAGAACCCGTCTTTGACTGCCTATTTCAGCCCGCGGATCACCTGGATCTCGAGGTCGCGGATCTTCTTGCGCAGGGTGTTGCGGTTCAAACCCAATAGTGCCGCGGCGCGGATCTGATTGCCGCGCGTGGCACCGAGCGTCAGATTGATTAGCGGCCGCTCCAGCTCGCGCAGCACGCGGTCGTAGATCCCCGCCGGCGGCAGCCCGTCGCGATGGGCGGCGAAATACGCCTTGAGGTGCCGCTCGACGGCAGCGCTCAGCGAGTCATCGACGGGCACTGCCTCCTGCGGCTGCGGCGGCGTTACTTCGGCGAGTTCGGCCTCGATCACATCGATGCCGATCGTCTCTTGCGAATAAAGCGCCGCCAGCCGGCGGATCAGGTTCTCCAGCTCGCGCACATTGCCCGGCCAGCGATAGGCCTTGAGCCGCTCCAGCGCCGCCGCGTCCAGCGATTTCGGCGGCAGCCCCTCGGCCCCGGTCTGCGCCAGGAAATGACGCACTAGCTCCGGAATGTCCTCGACGCGCTCGCGCAAGGGCGGCAGCCGGATCGGCACCACGTTGAGGCGGTAGAACAGGTCTTCGCGGAACAGACCCTGGCGCACCAGCTGGCGAAGGTCGCGGTGCGTCGCCGCGATGATGCGCACGTCGGCGCGAAGGCGCTGCCGCCCGCCAACGGTCGTGTACTCGCCCTCCTGCAGCACGCGCAGCAGGCGCGTCTGCGCCTCCAGCGGCATGTCGCCGATCTCGTCCAAGAAAAGCGTGCCGCCCTGCGCCTGCTCGAAGCGCCCGGCATAGCGCTGA
>DATAAP010000076.1:0-5179 GCA_036260035.1 Alphaproteobacteria bacterium
CGAGTTCGGGTTCGACTACCTCCGCGACAACATGGCGTTGACGGCCGAGGACCGCGTCCAGCGACCGCACTTCTTCGCCATCGTGGACGAGGTGGACTCGATCCTGATCGACGAGGCCCGCACGCCGCTGATCATCTCGGGCCCCGCGGAGGAGTCCGCGAAGTGGTACCGCCATTTCGCGCGGATCGTGCCCCGGCTCAAGCCGAACGTGCATTACGAGGTTGACGAGAAGAAGCGCACCGTCGCCGTCACCGAGGAAGGCGTGCAGGTGCAGATGGAGAACCAGACGCTGGCCTCCATCACCTTCCAGAACTACTTCCGCCTCTACCCGAAGCTCGCCGGCATGACGGGCACGGCGATGACCGAAGCGAACGAGTTCGCCGAGATCTACAAGCTGGAGGTCGTCGAGATTCCGACCAACCAGCCGATGGTCCGCATCGACAATGACGACGAGGTCTATCGCACCTTCGCCGAGAAGGTGAAGGCGATCGTCAAGCAGATCGAGGAGTGCCGCACGCGCCAGCAGCCAGTGCTGGTCGGCACGGTTAGCATCGAGAAGTCGGAGATGCTTTCCGCCGAACTCAAGAAGCGCAACATCCCACACCAGGTGCTGAACGCGCGCTACCACGAGCAGGAAGCCTATATCGTGGCGCAAGCCGGCCGCCCCGGCGCCGTGACCATCGCCACCAACATGGCCGGCCGCGGCACCGACATCCAGCTCGGCGGTAACGTCGAAATGCGCATCCGCCAGGAGCTCGCCGGGGTCGACGAGGCGACGCTTGCGCAACGCACGCAGAAGATCCGCGAGGAAGTCGCGGCGGCGAAGGAGATCGTCAAGCAGGCCGGCGGGCTCTACATCATCGGCACCGAGCGGCACGAGAGCCGGCGCATCGACAACCAGCTGCGCGGCCGCTCAGGCCGCCAGGGCGACCCGGGTGCCTCCAAATTCTTCCTGTCGCTCGAAGACGACCTGATGCGCATCTTCGGCTCCGAGCGCATGGATGGGATGCTGCGCAAGCTCGGCCTCAAGGAGGACGAGGCGATCATCCATCCTTGGATCAACAAGGCGCTGGAGAAGGCACAACAGAAGGTCGAGGCGCGCAACTTCGAGATCCGCAAGCAGATCCTGAAGTTCGACGACGTCATGAACGACCAGCGCAAGGTGATCTATGAGCAGCGCAAGGACATCATGCGCGCCAGCGACGTCGCCGAGCAGGTCGTCGACATGCGCCATGAGGTGATCGAGAACCTCGTTACCCGCTGCATCCCTGAGAACGCCTATGCCGAGCAGTGGGAGGTAGCCACGCTGCACGAGGAAGTGCAGCGCATCTTCGGCCTCAATCTTCCGATCGCCGACTGGGCGAAGGAAGAGGGCATCGCCGACGAGGAGATACGCACGCGCATCACCGAAGCGGTCGACCGTAAGATGGCGGAGAAGGCCGCCAATGTCGGCCCTGAGATCATGCGCATGGCGGAGAAGTCGATCCTGCTGCAGATCCTGGACCAGGCATGGAAGGACCACCTGCTGCAGCTCGACCACCTGCGCCAGGGGATCGGCTTGCGCGCCTATGGTCAGCGCGATCCGCTGAACGAGTACAAGCGCGAGGCCTTCGAGCTGTTCGAGAAGATGCTGAGCGACCTGCGCGAGCAGGTGACGAACTTCCTCTGTCATGTCGAGATCCGCGTGCAAGGCCCGGAGGATGCGTTCGCGCAGCAGCGCCGGCCCGACCCGTCGCGCCTGCGCGAGGGCCACGAGGATCCGGCAATGGCAGAGATGGCGATGGCGGGCGGCGACGGCGATCTCGAACCGCGGCGCGCGAGCGGCGGTGCATCGGCGCTTGGCAAGGTCGCCCGCAACGCGCCCTGCCCCTGCGGCTCGGGCAAGAAGTACAAGCACTGCCACGGGCGCGTGTAGAGGACGCGGCGGGCCGTCTCTTAACACGGCCTTTACCCGCAACACCGCAGCATAGGGCACCCATTCGAAGGTGACCCATGTCCATGACCGCTCGCGCCTGGCGCGCCGCTGCGCTGCTCCTGCTGGTGCTGCTGCCGCAGCAGCTTGCCGCGGAATCACTGCGCAACGGCCAGGGCGTGCTGTGGCAGGTCGCGCGAGGCGGCAAGCCCGTGGCGCACGTCTTCGGCACCATTCACCTCGCTGATCCCGAGATCATCGCGCTGCCTGCACCGGTGGCGGCGGCCTTCCAGGCCGCGAGCAGCCTCTCCGTCGAGGCCATCCTCGACGACGCCGCATCGCGCACGCTGGCGCAGGCAATGGCGCTGCCGGCCGAGCGCAACTTGCAGGACCTCGTGCCCGCCGACGTGTTCCACAGGGCCGCCGCCGCGGCACAGCCGTACGGGCTGCAGCCGGTTCATCTCAACCGCCTCAAGCCGTGGGCGCTGGCACTGCTCATCACTGTGACACCGGACGAGATCGTGCGCCGCAGTGCCGGCCGCCAGGCCTTGGACGTCTGGCTAACCCAGCAGGCGCGCGCGGCCGGCAAGACGGTGCGCGGGCTCGAGACGATGGAAGAGCAGATCGCCGTGTTCGACTCGCTGCCGGAAGCGGAGCAGGCTGCCTTCCTGAGCGGTGCCGCGATCGACATCGCGCAGAAGCAGCAGCTCATGGCAGAGATGAAGGAGGCTTATCTGCGGCGCGACATTGCGGGCGTGCGCCAAGCGGCGCAGAAAGGCACGACAGAGCGCGATCGCGCCGCCGCCGACAAGCTCGAACACGCCATGATAGACGAGCGCAACCGCCGTATGGTCGAGCGCATGCAGGCGAGCTTCGACGGCAGCGCGTTCGTCGCCGTCGGCGCGCTCCATCTGCCGGGCGAGAACGGCGTGCTGGCGCTGCTCGAACGCGCGGGTTATTCCGTCACCCGCGTCTACTGAGCGCCGCGCATTTCGCGCAATTTTTACGGGTATTGGCGGCTTAACGGCCCCTTTACGCGCACCGGGGCACCATCTTCGGCCAAGCCAGCCGGATCGAATCATGCCGATCGCGCGCGCCCTGCGGTTTGCCGTCTTCCTGCTCCTCCTGCTGCCGCACGCCGCGACTGCGGAGGCGCTGCGCCATGGCCATGGCCTGCTGTGGCAGGTCGGCTACGAAGCGAAGCGTGTCGCACACATCTTCGGCACCATGCATTCGGCCGATCCTGAGATCCTCGCCCTGCCACCGCCGGTGCTGCACGCCTTCCGCGCGGCACCCAGCCTGTCGATCGAGGTCATCCTCGACGAGACCGCCATGCAGCGCGTCAACGCCGCAATGCGTCTGCCCAAGGGCCAGCGCCTGCAGGACTTCGTGCCGCCGGACGTGTTCAGCCGCGCCGCGGCGGCCGCCGAGCCGCTCGGTTGGCAGCCGATCCATCTGAGCCGCCTCAAGCCCTGGGCCGTGGCGATGCTCATATCGATGCCGCCGGACGACACAAGGCGCAAGGGCGGCAGCGGCCGCCTGCCACTTGATCTCTGGCTGATGCACGCCGCGCGCGCACGCGGCAAGCCCGTCTACGCGCTGGAAACGTTGAGCGAGCAGGTCAATGTCTTCGATGCGATGTCGACAGAGGACCAGGTCGCCCATCTGCGCGCGGTAGCGATGCCGGTCGCCGAGAAGAACCGGCTGCTGGCGGCGATGAAGGACGCCTATCTGCGCGGCGATATCGAGCAGATCTTCCGCATGGTGCGCGCCGACGAGCGGCCGCAAGACCGTACTCTTCGCGAGAAAGTCGACAAGCGGCTGCTCGACGACCGCAACCGCCGCATGGTCGAGCGCATGCTGCCGCGCTTCGACGAGGGCGGCGCCTTCATCGCTATCGGTGCCGCGCACCTTCCGGGCGACAACGGCGTGCTTGCCCTGCTCGAGCGCCGCGGCTACAGCGTTACGCGGCTGCATTAGATCCGGACCTTCGCGACGGAATGCTCGCGCTTTGATCAGCACGCGGCCCGCTCCATGCGAGCGTCGAACCAACGCCGCTATTCGACGTCATTAACTTAGAGCGAACACAGAATGCTCAAGACAACCTTTATTCTCTATCGGCTTTTTTAAAGCGTCGCAATCCGCGGGCTGGAACTTCTTACCTTCAATTCGATTGCACGATCTCAGGGGGTCCTTCCAGGGACCACGCTCTTGTCGGGGATTCAGCGGATCGGGGCCGATCGCCGCGAGCGTCTGCTGACCAGCTATATCGCCGGCCTCGCGTTTTTGTTCGTGCGGGCAGGGCAGCAGCTCGTTTTGCTGCCCGCATTTCTCCTTGCCTGGGGACCTGGGCTTTACGAGCAGTGGATTCTGCTGAGCGCCGCGGCAGCATTCATCGGTCTCGCGGATCTGGGAACGCGGCCGTACTTCCACAACAAGATGCTCATGCTGTGGGCGGCAGGCGATCACGTCGGATATCGCCGGACGTTCCAGACGGCGATCTGCGTGATGCTCACGTCGGTGCTGTTTGGCCTCGCTGCGCTCGGTCTCGGTATCCTGATGGCGTCCGTGACGGGCTACCTGCAAAGCGAGTTTCTCGACACAAGCTCTGCGGCGTTCATCCTGTTCGCGCTCGGTGTGCGTGCACTGCTTGATATTCCCGCCGATATCTTCGGCAGCACGCATTGGGCGAGGCGCGAAGTCACCAGGAACATCACGCTCGCCACGGTCTGGCTGTCACTGGAGCTGCTCGGAATATTGCTTGGGCTGTTGCTCGGGCTTTCGCCTGTCGCGCTTGCCCTGGTTCCCTTGGCGATCCGCAGCACATTCATCGTCTATTGGATCATCGAGGTGACGAGCCGCTACGCGGATCTCAACTTTCGTCCGCTATGCCCCAACGCTGGCGAGCTGCGCGAACTGCTTCGGTTGGGAGTCTCGTACCTCGGTCTACCGATAGCACAGCTCGCCAGTTTCCAAGGGGTCGTGATAGCGCTTGCGGCAGTGTCGCAGGGCCCAGCCATTGTCGTCGCATTCACCGCAATCCGGACGCTCGCTAGCCTTCTCCGGCAGATTCTTGAACGCATCGCCGGACTGACAGCGGCTGAGTTCGCGCGCTCTTACGCCGAAAGGCACGATCAGACGCTTGCACGCGTCTATCTCGTTTTCTCCCGACTGTTCGGCGGCCTTGCCGGGCTGCTTATCGGCGCGGCGTGGGTGTACGGGCCGTCGATTGTGCCAATCCTGACCGCAAGGAAGGTCGCGTACGAA
>DATAAP010000077.1:0-5603 GCA_036260035.1 Alphaproteobacteria bacterium
GCTGTCGTCATCGCCAAGACGGCGGCGCAGGCGGAATGGAAGCCCAACAAGCCCGTCACGATCATCGTACCGTGGGCTGCAGGCGGTGCCACCGACCAGGTGACGCGCCTTGCTGCGAGCGAACTCGAAGGCGGGCTCGGCCAGAAGATAGTGGTCGTCAACCAGCCGGGTGCTGCGGGTTCGATCGGGACCAAGAACACGCTGGAGGCGCCGAAGGACGGCTATACTTGGACGGCGGGCGCGCCGAAGCAGGTCGGGACCTATCCGCTGCTCGGCATGATCAACTCTAAGCTCGACGACTTTCATCTCTTCCTCAGCGTGACGCTCGTATCGATTGTCAGCGTCAATCCGAACACGCCGTACCAGTCGCTGCCGCAGCTGCTCGAGGCGATGAAGGCGAAGCCGGGTCAGGTCACCGTCGCCACGGCCGGCAATACGTCCTCCGGCCATTTCGCGATGGAGGCGATCGCGCGCGCGAGCGGCATCAAGTATCGCCATGTGACGTATGACGGCGGCAATCCCGCCGTCGTTGCCACAGTGGCGGGTGAAACAGAGCTGACGACGCAGCTTTCCACCGAACAGTCGGAGATGATCAAGGGGAAGCGGCTGCGCCCACTCGCCGTGGTCGGCGACCAGGCGCTCGAATTCGAAGGCGTCGGCAAGGTCCCGCCGATCACGGAATGGGTGCCGAACCTGCCCAAGGTCTACACGGCATTCGGGATCCTGATTCCGAAGGGCGTGCCCGCCGAGGTCGTCGAGACGGTTGAAAGAGTGTGGATGGAGCGCGTCGCGACGTCCGAGGCCTTCAAGAAATATGCAGCGCAGCGCGGCGCTTTGTTCACGCCGGCGGTCGGCAAGCAAGCGCACGACATGGTATGGCCAACGGTCGTTTCGGACGCGTGGCTGCTGCAGGAAGCGGGCATGGCGAAGATATCGCCCGAGCAGATCGGCATCCCGAAGCCCACGAACTGAGCGCGGGCGGCGCGGGGCACCATGGAGCAGCGCCCTTCGGCCTTTGCAGATCTGCTGTGGTCGCTGGGTTGGATCGTGCTCGGCGCCGCCATCGTCTACGGGGCGTGGACGATGGACCGGCTCGAATACATGCACATCAATCCCTACACGGCGCCGGGACTCGTTCCGGGCGTCCTTGGCGGCAGTCTTGTCGTCATGGGGTTCCTGCTGATGCTGCGCTCGGTGCGCGCCGGCGCGCTGAAGCTCGCGGGAGGCATGCCGCAGCCCCATATCGACCTCAAGCGGCTCGGCACAGCATTCTTCCTCTGCGTTGGATATGCGGCCGGCCTGGTCGGCCGCGGCCTGCCTTTCTGGGCGGCAACCGCGCTCTTCGTCACGACCACCATCTTCGTCTTTCAATGGCCTGAGCGGCGGCAGAACGGGCAGCTCGTCAAAGGCGCGCTGATCGCGCTGGTCTGCGGCATCGGCACTGCGGCCGCAGTCACTGCGATTTTCCAGGAAGTCTTCCTGGTCCGGCTGCCTTAGGCGCGGGCGCGATCGATGTTCGACGGTCTCTCCCTGTTCGGCCGCTCGCTTCTCGATTTCGGCGACCCGCTGACTCTGGTCTATGTCGCGCTGGCCTCGCTGCTGGGAATAGTGATCGGCGCGTTGCCGGGGCTGACGGCGACGATGGGTGTCGCGCTCCTGACCACGCTGACGCTTAAGATGTCGCCTGAGGTGGCGCTGCTGGTGCTGATCTGCGCTTATGTCGGCGCGATCTATGGCGGCAGCCGCAGCGCCATCCTGCTCAACATCCCGGGCACGCCCGCGAACGCGGCAGCATGCATTGACGGTTACGCGCTTGCGCGCCAGGGACTCGCCGGTCGCGCGATGGGCATCTCCACCACCGGCTCTGTCGTGGGCACGCTGATCGGCATGTTCTTCCTCGCGCTATTCACGCCCACGCTCGGCGAGCTGGCCCTCAAATTCGGCGCCTACGAGTTCTTCTGGCTCGCCGTCTTTGGGGTCGTCATTTCCGGCAGCTTGACCGGCGACGATCCGCTGAAAGGATGGCTGGTCGGCTTCCTCGGCCTTTTCCTCGCCTGCGTCGGCCAAGACTCGATCCACGCCTTTGAGCGGTTCACGTTCGACAATCGCGACCTTGCCGGCGGATTCGCGCTGATTCCGGCGCTGGTCGGCGCATTCGGCTTCGCAGAGGTGCTGTCGGTCCTCGCCGAGAAGTTCGCCAGACCCGTGATCCACAAATACGACTCGTACCTGCCGCGGCCGCGCGACGTGCTGCAGTATTGGCGCACCGTCCTGCGCTCGGGGGTCATCGGCACGTTCGTCGGCATCGTCCCGGGCGTGGGCGAGGATGTGGCCGCGTGGTCGTCCTATGCCGCCGCGCGGCGCGCGAGCAAAGAGGCCGACAAGTTCGGCAAAGGGTCCGTTGAAGGCTTGATGGCGGCGGAGACCGGCGACAATGCCTGCGTGCCCGGTGCAATCATTCCGGTTCTGGCGCTTGCCGTGCCCGGCTCGGCGCCGGCTGCCGTGCTGATGGCAGCTATGATCATCCACGGCGTGCAGCCGGGGCCGCTGATCATGGTTGAGAATCCGAAATTTGTATACGACGTCGTCGCTATGATGCTCTACGCGACGCTCGGCATCTTCATCTTCGGCCTATTCCTAGTGCGGCCGCTGATCAAGGTCTTGCAGGTGCCGCGCGACATCATCATGCCGATCGTGTTCGTGCTTTGCGTGATCGGCTCCTTCGCGATCGCGCAGCGGCTGTTCGACGTCTGGACCATGCTGGGCTTCGGCGCGGTCGGGTTCATCCTGCGCCGCTTCAACTATCCCATGGCACCGTTCGTGCTCGGCATCGTGCTGGGCGACCTGCTGGATAAGAATCTGCGGCGCGGCCTGGTGCTCAGCGATGGCGACCTGACTCCGTTCTTCACGCGGCCGATCTCGATCGTGCTGTGGGGCATTACCTTGATCGCCATCATGATGAACATCCGGGCGGTCAGCGCTGCGGCGACGCGCGCAGCCGGCGCCCTCAAGTCAAGAATCGGATTCGTGCGATGAAGATCGCGCTATGCAACGAGGTCCTGCGCAACATGGAGTTCGCGGCCCAATGCGACTATGCGGCAGCACTCGGATATGACGGGCTCGAAGTGGCGCCGTTCACGCTTTCCGACGAGCCGCATCTGCTGAGCGCGGAGAAAAGGGCGGCGCTGCGCCGCGCCGCGACGGATGCCGGCATCGCGGTCACGGGGCTGCACTGGTTGCTGGTGGCGCCGGCGGGCTTGTCGCTCAACGGGCCGGACGCAGCGCTGCGCCAGCGCACGCGCGATGTCATGCTGCGGCTGGTCGAGCTGTGCGCCGAACTCGGCGGCACGGTGCTGGTGCACGGCTCGCCGGGCCAGCGCTCCGTTGCCGAGGGTGATGACAAGGGCGCGGCCTGGGAGCGTGCGCGGGAGAGCTTCGCCGCTGTCGCCGAGGCCGCGAGCCGCGCCGGCGTGACCTACTGTATCGAGCCGCTGAGCCGTCGCGAGACCAACTTCATCAACACCGTCGAGGAGGCGGCGCGGATGGTGCGCGCCGTCGGCCATGAATCCTTCCGCACAATGATCGACACCAGCGCGGCAAGCTCGTCCGAGTCCGGCTCCGTCGCGGCGCTGCTGGACCGCTGGCTGCCGTCGGGCCTGATCGCGCATGTGCAGGTCAACGACCGGAACCGGCGCGGGCCGGGCGAAGGCAGCGACCGCTTCGGGCCGGTCTTCGCTGCCTTGCAGCGCCACGGTTACGACCGCGTCGTTGCGGTGGAACCGTTCGTGTACGAGCCCGACGGCCGCGCCTGCGCCGCGCGCTCGGTCGGTTATGTCCGCGGCGTGCTGGAAGGGCTGTCATGCGCGCGTTGACCGGCCGACGCATTGTAGAATCGCCGGCCCTGCGGCCGCTGCTGCTGCTCATTGCCTTGCTCGTGCTGTGGCAGGCGGCCGTTTCGCTTTTCACGATCCCGAAGTGGCTCATCCCGGCGCCGCTCGAGGTGATCAACGAGATCGGCAAGGAATGGCCGCGGCTGTGGCGCGACGGGCTCGTGACCGGCTATGCGAGCCTGCTGGGCTTCCTGATGAGCGTCGCGATCGGCATCCCCTTGGCGATGGCGATTGCGTACTCGCGCGTGATCGAGAGCTTCCTCTACCCCATTCTGGTGTTCTCGCAGACGGTCCCGAAGATCGCGATTGCGCCGCTCTTCGTCGTTTGGTTCGGGTTCGGCGTCTTTCCCAAGGTGATCTCAGGCTTTCTGCTCGCCTTCTTTCCGATCGTGGTCGCGACCGTGACGGGCTTCAAATCGGTGGACCGCGACATGATCGACCTCGTGCGGTCGATGCGCGCCTCGCGGCTGCAGACCTTCGCGATGATCAGCTTTCCCTTCGCGTTGCCCAGCATCTTCGCCGGAATGAAAGTCGCTGTGACGCTCGCGGTGGTCGGCGCGGTCGTCGGTGAGTTCGTCGGCTCGAATTCCGGGCTTGGCTATCTGCTGCAGATCGCCAATGGCAATTTCGACCTGCCGCTGATGTTCGCGGCCCTCGTGGTCCTCGCCTTCATCGGCGTGCTGTTCTTCGTCGTGCTGGAGGCGATCGAGCGGCTGACCTTGCCGTGGCATGCCTCGCAGCGCGCCGACCTGGCCGCAACGCTTTAGACGGACTAGCAAACGGAGGAAACAATGAATGCGCGTTGGATGGTTCGGGTTCTGTCGGTTCTCGCCCTGGCGCTCCTGCCCCTGGCCGCCTCGGCGCAGCAGCGCGACAAGGCCGTGCTCCTGCTCAACTGGTACAACTACGGCGAACACGCGCCGTTCTATCTGGGCCTCGTCAATGGTCTCTACACCAAGGAGAATATCGACCTCGAGATCCAGGAGGGCCGCGGCTCCGGCCCCACCGTGCAGGCGGTCGCTGCCGGCTCCGCCGCTTTCGGCTATGCCGACACGGGCGTGGTGGTCCGCGCGGCGATGCGCGGAGCACCGGTTCAGATGGTCGGCGTGCTGGTGCAGACCAGTCCGATGGGGCTGATGGGGTTCGCCGAGAAGAACATCCAGCAACCCGCCGACCTCAAGGGCAAGACGATCGCGATGACGCCGGGCGGCGCCGTCGACCAGATGTTCGCCGCCTTCGCCAAGGCGACCGGCCTCAAGGAGGGCGACTACAAGGTCGTGTCGGGCGATGCCACGACCAAGCGCAATGCCGTGATCAACGGCCAGGCTGACGTGACGACCGGCCATTTCAACGACCAGAACCTCTTCATCGAAGATGTCACGGGCAAGAAGGTCTCGGTCATCCGTTATGCCGATCACGGCGTCAATCCGCTCAACAACGGCATCGTCGTGCGCAAGGAGCTGCTCTCGTCCAATGCAGACCTAGTCAAGCGCTTCATGCGCGCTTCAACCGCGGCGGTTGAGCAGGCGAAGGCCAATCCGCAGGCGGCCGTAGATGCGCTGCTGAAGACCAACGCCAAGGCCGGCAAGCCCGAGCTGTTGCTCGCCGGATGGAAAGAAACGGTCCCGTTGCTCAACTCCAAGGCCACGGCGGGCCAGAAACCGTTCTGGATGGCCGACTCTGATATCAAGGATACGGTCGCCCTGCTGGTCG
>DATAAP010000078.1:0-9529 GCA_036260035.1 Alphaproteobacteria bacterium
TTGCGGAACAGCAGGATCGGCAGGTTGCCTAAGTCCATCCGCATCACGGCTTCGCCGACTGACAGGACGGCCACGTCCGACACCTGCTCTGCGATGATCGCCGGCCGTCCATGTTCGGGATCCTCCGCCTGCTCGCCCGCATCAGCTGCGAGCACATAATGCGGCACAGTCTCCTGACGTTCCTCAGGCGCCGCCTTATCGCGGCGGCGGTCGATCAGCCGCCCCTTATAGCGCTGCAGCCGCCTCTGCAGCCGGTCCGCGGCACCGTCGAATGCCGCGTAGGCATCGGGGGCCTCGCCCCGGCTCTGCACCATCATGCCGCGCGCGACATGCACGGCGATATCCGCACAATAGAGATGACGCTCACGCGCGAAGAGCACCTTGGCCTCGATCGCGCTGCCGAAGTAGCGGTCGACTACCGGCTTGATCGTATTCGCGACATGGCCGCGCAGGGCATCGCCCACGTCGACATGCTTGCCGCTCACAGAAAGCTGCATGGGTTGTACGGCGCGGATGAGATGGTCTCTGGCCAGCCGGTATGCGGATGGCGGGCTGTCTGCAAGGCCGCGGACCATAATCTTCGGGTCATGCGCAGTCAATAGACGTAGGCCGATTGGCCGAGCTTGGCAAGTTCTGTCGGCGGGGTGTCGGAATGGCCGAGCTGGGGCCCGCCGAGCTGCTTCTCAGAGACCCAGCGATTTTTCCCGCCGGCGCTGAACGGATGAGGGAATCCGCAAGGCTTCCCGGTACTTGGCGACCGTGCGCCGCGCGATCTCGACGCCGTCCTTGCGCAGCAGCTCGACTAGCTTGTCGTCGGATAGCACGTCATCTGTCGGCTCCGCGTCGATCAGCGACTTGATGCGGGCGCGAACAGCTTCAGCGGAGTGGGCCTCGCCCCCATCGGCATTGGCGATCGCCGAGGTGAAGAAATATTTCAGCTCGTACACGCCGTGAGGCGCCGCCAGATACTTGTTCGTCGTGACGCGGCTGACGGTCGATTCGTGCATCGAGATCGCGGTGGCGATGTCGCGCAGGACCAGCGGCCGCAGATGCTGCACGCCATGCCGGAAGAACGCGTCCTGCTGCCTGACGATCTCGGTGGCGACCTTGAGAATCGTCTGCGCGCGCTGGTGCAGCGACTTGACCAGCCAGTTCGCCGCGTTGAACCGCTCGACGATGAACTCCTTCTCGTCCTTGCTGCGCGCTTCCTTGCTGACCCGCGCGTAGTAGCGCGTGTTCACCAGCACGCGCGGCAGCGTGTCCTGATTCAGTTCGACGATCCATTCGCCGCCGGCCGCCGGCCGCATCAGCACGTCCGGCACGACCGGATGCGCCACGGTGGGATCGAAGGCGAGCCCCGGCTTCGGATCGAGCGCCTTGATCTCCGCAACCATCTCGGCGATGTCTTCGGCGCCCACGCCGCAGATCCGGCTCAGCGCCGGAATGTCGCGCCGGGCGAGCAGGTCCAGATGGTCGAGCAGCGCCTGCATCGCCGGGTCGAGCCGGTTGCGCTCACGCAGCTGCAACGCAAGGCATTCCTTGAGGCTGCGCGCGAACACGCCTGGGGGATCGAGCCGCTGCAGCTTCTCTAGCGTCGCCTCGACGCGAGCCGTGTCGCAATTGAGCGTCTCCGCAATCTGCGCCAGATCGCCGGTGAGATAGCCCGCCTCGTCGAGCAGATCAATCAGGTGCGTGGCGATGATGCGGTCGACTGGATCGCCGATCTCGACATTGAGCTGTGCCAGCAGATGGTCGCGCAGCGACGTCTCGCGCGACAGGGTCTGGTCGAGCCCGATTTCGGAATCGTCGAAGTCGGCGCGACCGCCATTGCCACGCCAGTCAGCGAAGGCGCTGCTGTCGCCGCCTTCCTCGGACCACACATTGCCGAAATCGGTGTCGAGCGGCGCCTCGCCCGCGTCCTTGTCGGCGCCGCTGACCGGGTCGAGGAGTTGCGGCTCGGCGTTGTTCGCCTCCGCCTCGCCGTTCAGCCGCTCGCGCTCTGCGCCCGCTTCAGCATCCCCGCCGCCCTCGTCGCGCTCGAGCAGCGGGTTCTGCTCGATCTCCTGCTCGACATACGCCGCGACCTCGAGATTCGACAACTGCAGCAATTTGATCGCCTGCTGCAGTTGCGGCGTCATCACCAGCGACTGTGTCTGGCGCAGATCGAGCCTGGGCGTGATAGCCATGGGAAGTGCCTACAGGCTAAACCTTTCGCCGAGGTAAACCCGCCGCACGCCTTCGTGCGAGACGATCTCGTCGGGTGTTCCCTCCATCAGCACGTGGCCATCGTGCAGGATGTAGGCGCGGTCGACGATGTCGAGCGTCTCGCGCACGTTGTGGTCGGTGATCAGCACGCCGATGCCGCGATCCTTCAGGTGCAGCACCAACTCGCGGATGTCGCCGACGGCGATCGGATCAATGCCGGCGAACGGCTCGTCCAACAGAATGAAATGCGGCTGCGATGCAAGCGCGCGCGCGATCTCGACGCGCCGCCGCTCGCCGCCGGAAAGCGCCAGCGACGGCGTGCGCCGCAGATGCGTGATCGAGAACTCTGCCAGCAGGTCGTCGAGCAAGGTTTCGCGCCGCTCCGGGTCCGGCTCGACCACTTCGAGGACGGCGCGCACGTTCTGCTCGACGCTGAGGCCGCGGAAGATCGAGGGCTCCTGCGGCAGGTAGCCGACGCCGAGCCGCGCGCGCCGGTACATCGGCAGGTCGGTGATTTCGGTGCCGTCGAGCCGGATCTCGCCAGCGTCTGGCGCGATCAGTCCGGTGATCATGTAGAAGCACGTGGTCTTGCCGGCGCCGTTCGGGCCGAGGAGGCCAACAACCTCGCCGCGCTGCACCGTCAGACTCACGTCGCGCACGACCGGCCGCTTCTTGAATCGCTTGCCGAGGTTGTTCGCGACCAGCCCCGGATTGTCCGCGACGAGGCGTGGTCCCTTGGCGGCGCCTTCCGCGCCGATATTCTGCTTGTGCACGGCCGTCATGGGGTGCGCCGCCCGGGAATCGGGGCGGTTCCGTCTTTCTGGCTCTCGGGCACGAACAGCCCGCGCACCTGCCGCGAATCGCTCAGCAGCCGGCTGATGCCCGTATTCGTGTTGACCTCCGCATAGTCGCCGTTGAGCTGATTCTTACCGCGCGTGATCTTCACGTTGCCGGCCAACACGGCGATGCCTGTGTCGGCGTTGTACACGCCGCGATCGCCGACCGCGATCTCGGCCTCGGTTGAAACATGCACGTCGCCGAACGCCTCGATCCGCTGCAGGCGCTGCGTGTCGCCCTGCGAGCCGGGCGTTGCGCCAGACGTGCTGCGCGTTTGCGGTCGCGGCTGGGGCGGCTCACGCGATGCGCCTGGCGCGGCGCGGTTCTCCGTGAAATGCGCGGTCAGCAGGTCTCCCTTCATGCGCCGCCCGTCCTGCGTCAGAACCACCGCGTCGCCGCGCGCGACGGCGATCTGCCGGCGGTCCCAGTATTCGAGCGCGTCGCGCGCGGTCACCACCTCGCCAGGGGTCGTCAGCTTCAGCCCCTTGCCGGTGAGGACCAGCACGCCAGTATCGATGTCGAAGATCGCGCGGTCGCCGACCGCGCGATGGGTCGGCGTGTAGATCCGCACATTCCCTTCCGCCTGATAGCGATAGATCTCGGTGCGCGAGCTGGCTCCCTCGCGATAGTAGGCCGTCAGGACGTCAGCCTCGACGGTGGTTCCGGCCTGGCTGGCGCGCGCGTCGCCGCGGGCGATGTATTGTTTCGCCTCGCGATTCCATTCAATCCCGTCGCGCGCGAGAATCTCGATTGGCTGGCCCGAGCTACCGCCACCGAGATTGAGCGCCTGCGCGCGAACCTCCGGCGCGAGCGCCAGCGCAAGCAGCACGGCCGCAATGCGCAAAATGGTGCCGCTCACCTTCATGGCCCCGACTTGCTCGTCAGGCCGGATGTGCCCGGCCGGATCAGCAACCTCGACTGGCCCGTGACTATCACGCGCTCGCCGCGGTTATAGACGCGGAAGCCTTCGCCGCTCAGTTCAGTATCAGGCCCCTGGCCCGTCACGGGGTCGTTGCCCTCGGCAGTGTTCTTAGCGAGGTTGATATGCGCGCGCGCGCTCGAAAGCTCGTAGCCGCCATCGTGGAAGAGATTGACGTTCCCCTCGAGATCGAGGAGCTGATCGTTCTTGCGATAGGTGCCGGTATCCGCCGACAACGAGAGCCACGTGCCGCTCTCAAGGGTGATATCGCCTTTCGGTTTCACGAGGTCGGTGACATTGCTATCGCCAGAGTGCTGCAGCGCCTGATCGGCGGTGAGCGTGTAGGGCTGGTTCTGCGAGTCACTGCCGACATAGCGTGGATTTGCCATCCGCAGGTTTTCAAGATCCTCTATGCCGACATTGACCGGTTTGAGCCGGAAGCGCTGATCGATGGGGTTGAATTGCGGCCAGAGCAGGATCAGCGCCACGAGCGCGACCGCCACCGATGGCAGCACAAGCTTCAGCAGCGCGACGAGCTGACTGTAGAACGCACTGTAGCGCCGCGGCACCGTGCGTTGCAGGAACGAGTCGAGCGGCCGCGTCTCGATAGCGCGCGCGGCAGCTTGGGCACGGGGCGGGCGGCGGGCGGCACCTTCGGGAAGCATCAGACGACTCCGGCCCGCAGAATGTCGTGGATGCGCAGGATGCCGAGCACCTTGCCCTCGGCAACGACGAACAGTGCGGTGACCTTATTCGCTTTCATCCGCCCGAGCGCCTCGGCGGCGAGCGCCTGCGGCCGGATCGTCTTCGGCGCGTGCGTCATTACGTCTTCGACCTTCTGCGCGAACAGGTCGCCGTCGATATGGCGGCGCAAGTCGCCGTCCGTGATGATGCCGACGAGTTTGCCCGCGGCGTCGGCGATGCCGACGCAGCCGAAGGTCTTGGCCGTCATCACGAGGACGGCCTCGCGCATGCCCGTGCCGAGCGGCACCAGCGGCACCTCGTCGCCCGTGTGCATGATGTCGCTGACCTTGATCAGCGCCTTGCCGAGCTTGCCGCCCGGATGCAGGACTTGGAAGTCTTCCGCCGTGAAGCCCTTGCGCTCCAGCAGGGCCACGGCGAGCGCATCGCCGAGCGCCAGCATCATGGTCGTCGACGTCGTCGGCGCCAACCCGAGCGGGCACGCTTCCGGCGTCTTGGGCAGGATCAGCGCTATGTCGGCGGCCTGCGCGAGGGTCGAATCCTCCCGGCCGACGATGGCGATCAGCGGAATCTCGAACCGTTTGGCATGCGCCACGAGATCGTTGAGCTCCGGCGTCTCGCCGGAATTGGACAGGCAGACCACCGCGTCCGCGGCCGTGATCATGCCAAGGTCGCCGTGGCTGGCCTCGGCGGGATGCACGAACTGCGCCGGGGTGCCGGTCGATGCCAGAGTGGCGGCGATCTTACGGGCGACGTGGCCGCTCTTGCCCATGCCGCTGACGATCACACGCCCGCCGGTCTGATGGGTGCTGACCCGTTCCAGCCGGTCCACCGCGGCGCTGAAAGCGCCGTCCAGGGAGTCGGCGAGCGCCCGGATGCTGTCCGCCTCCAGGGTCAGGACGCGAATGGCAGACGTAAGGGCAGGATCGGCGGGGGTCGCGGCGCGGGCAAGCTTTGAGGTCATGAGCAGCCGTGGGTCTTGGCAAGTTAACGAACTACACGGCCCGGTCCCGTGCATCCGGCGGTGTTCGTCCGGCAGAACGCGGTGATCGGGAATGTCCTAACAGAACCCGTCGGCGACGGGCCGCCCCTTACGCAAAAAATATGCCTATTGCGGCGTTAAAAATCAATGTAGCCGCACAGCTTGCCGAATCAGCGACTTACCACGGAGCAGGGTGCGCTAATGGGCGAAAATGTCTTCCTCCGCCCAGCCCGCAAGATCGAGCTGCGCGCGGGTCGGCAGGAAACGGAAACAGGCTTCGGCAAGTTCGCGGCGGCCTTCGCGGGCAAGCATTTCGTCCAGCTTGGCCCGCAAGGCGTGCAGGTGCAGCACGTCCGATGCGGCATATTTGAGCTGCGCCGGAGTCAGCTCGGCGGCGCCCCAGTCCGAGGATTGCTGCTCCTTGGACAGCTCGACGTTGAGCAGGTCGCGGCAGAGATCCTTGAGGCCATGGCGGTCGGTAAAGGTGCGGCAGAGGCGCGAAGCGATCTTGGTGCAATAGAGCGGTTGCGGCATGACGCCGAGGAACTGCTTGATCACCGCGATGTCGAAGCGCGCGAAATGGAAGATTTTCAGGACATTGGGATCGGTCAGCAGCGCCCGCAGGCGCGGCGCGTCATAGCGTCCGGCCGCGAAGCGCACAATCTGCGCGTCGCCATTGCCGCCCGAGAGCTGCACAAGGCACAGACGGTCGCGATGCGGCCTGAGGCCCATCGTCTCTGTGTCGACCGCGACAGCGGTGCCGAAGCGCACGCCGTCCGGCAGATCGCCCTGGCTCAACTCCACGGCCATCGTGGTGCTCGACCCTGTGCGGCTAGCCGCCGCGACGGAGGAGAGAGGTTGGTGCCCGAGAGAAGACTCGAACTTCCACGGCCTTTCGGCCACTAGAACCTGAATCTAGCGCGTCTACCAATTCCGCCACCCGGGCACATTCCGTCGGCGCGGCAAACTACGAAGCGCGATTAGCTACCCGTCGCCCTGCGCCTTGTCAATTTTTCTATCCGCCTGAGCGGTATGCTTGACCCGCCTGCCCTATAGCTGTAACCGGCTGGCGCAGAATCAAGAGCGGAATGGATCGCACATGATCACCCAAGGTCGGCGGGTCACCGTATTTGGCGGCTCCGGCTTCATCGGACGCTATGTCGTGCGGCGCCTCGCAGCCGAAGGTTGGGTCGTCCGCGTTGCGGTGCGCGACCCGATCGACGCTGCCTTCCTCAAAACCGCCGGCAATGTCGGCCAAGTCGTGCCGATGCGCGCGGATATCACCGGGGACGACGCCATTGTCGAGGCGGCGATCGCCGGCGCCGACGTGGTGATCAACTTGGTCGGCATCCTCTATGAGCGTGGCCGTAGAACATTTCAAGCGGTTCACGCGGAGGCGCCGGCCCGACTTGCGCGCATCGCCGCACAGGCTGGCGTTGAACGAGTTGTGCAGATCTCGGCGCTCGGCGCCGACCCGGAATCGCCGTCCCTCTACGCCCGCAGCAAAGCTGCCGGGGAGACCGGCGTCGTCGCGGCATTCCCGCAGGCGACGATGATCCGGCCTTCGATCGTGTTCGGCCCAGAGGACGGCTTTTTCAACCGTTTCGCCCGCATGGCCCGGTATTCGCCCGCACTGCCGCTGATCGGCGGCGGCGAGACGCGGTTCCAGCCCGTCTATGTCTGCGACGTGGCCGACGCGGTCATCCGGACGCTGCACCAGGACAGCGCCAAGGGTCAGACCTATGAGCTGGCCGGCCCGCGCGTCTACACGTTCCGCGCGCTGATGGAGCTGATGCTGCGCGAGTTGCGGCGGCATCGCGGCCTAATCCCCATCCCGTTCTGGCTGGCCGACATCCAGGCGAGCATCTTGCAATTGCTGCCCGTTCCTCCGCTCACCCGCGATCAGGTCGCATTGCTGCGGGTTGATAACGTGCTGAGCGGGACAAAGCCCGGCCTGCCGGAGCTTGGAATCCAGCCGACGGCGCTCGAACTGATCCTGCCGACGTACTTAGACATCTACCGCAAAGGCGGGCGTTTCACAGCCCATAGCGCGGCCTGACGACACATTGGCGCCGATTAAGCTGCGGAAATCATGAGGATTATTGTCACCGGCGATTTAGTTCAGCTTATTGAACTATTTTGACCGGCACGTGTTCTGGAATGGTGCGCCGCACGGCACATCGGTCCGGCCGGCGTGAAATCAGGGAATACATACTGTCCTAAATGCCATTTTTCGCTCGGCACGCGGGCGATCATCCCGTATAGGTGTGACCGGGGAATGTGTCGTCCCGCCGCGACGGCCAGGGATTTGCGAAATGGCGACTACCAGCAAGATGCTCCGCTTCGTCCAGCTCGAGCAGGAGATGCCCGATAAGCGCTCGGCTGCGGAGCGGCGGCGCGATTTCAAAGAGATCTATGCCGAGTTCGACCGCGCCCGCGCGGCGGAGCAGGCCGGCCGATGCTCGCAATGCGGCGTGCCGTTCTGCCAGGTGCATTGCCCGCTGCACAACAACATCCCCGACTGGCTGAAACTGACCGCCGAGAACCGGCTCGAGGAGGCCTACGACGTCGCGCAGTCGACCAACACATTCCCCGAGATCTGCGGCCGCATCTGTCCGCAGGACCGGCTGTGCGAAGGCAATTGCGTCATCGAGAAGGGCTTCGATTCGGTGACGATCGGCTCGGTTGAGAAGTACATCACCGACACAGCCTGGCAGATGGGCTGGGTCAAGCCGCCGCGGCCGCCGCGCGAGCTACAGCAATCCATCGGCATTATCGGGGCCGGACCGGCCGGACTCGCCGCCGCCGAGGCGCTGCGCCGCCGCGGCTATCAGGTGCATGTCTACGACCGTCACGACCGCCTCGGCGGGCTGATGATCTACGGCATTCCGAATTTCAAGCTCGAGAAGGAGATCGTGCGGCGGCGCACCGAGCTGCTGGCGCAAGGCGGCGTCGCCTTCCACACGAATTTCGAGGTCGGGCGCGACGCCTCGCTCGCGGAGCTGCGCGAGCGCCACGACGCCGTCCTGATCGCGACCGGCGTCTACAAGGCGCGCGACATGGCGGCACCGGGCATCGGCCTCGGCAACATCCATCAAGCGCTCGATTATCTGATCGCCAGCAACCGCCAGGGCCTTGGCGACAAGGTCCCGGCTTATGACGACGGATCGCTGAACGCGGCCGGGAAGGACGTGGTGGTGATAGGCGGCGGCGACACCGCGATGGACTGCGTGCGCACCGCCGTGCGCCAGGGCGCCAAGTCGGTGAAGTGCCTCTACCGCCGCAACCGCTCCAACATGCCGGGCTCGCAGCGCGAGGTCTATCACGCCGAGGAGGAAGGCGTTGAGTTCGTCTGGCTTGCGGCACCCGAGGCGTTCGTCGGCCGCCCCGCCAGCAAGCGCAAGAAGGGCGCCGAGGTCGTTTCTGCGGTGCGCGCCGGGCGCATGCGGCTCGGCGTCGCCGACTCGTCGGGACGGCAAACGCCCGAGAAGCTCGCCGGCTCGGAGTTCGAGCTGCCGGCCGACCTCGTCATCAAGGCGCTCGGTTTCGATCCCGAGGACCTGCCGACCATGTTCGGAGCCCCCGAGCTGATGGTGTCGCGCTGGGGCACGCTCAAGATCAATTACAAGACGATGATGACGAATCTCGACGGCGTGTTCGCCGCCGGCGACATCGTGCGCGGCGCCTCGCTCGTCGTTTGGGCGATCCGCGACGGCCGCGACGCCGCTGCCGCGATCCACAAGTACATCACGAAATGCAACGCGGCCCGCGCGCAGCGCGATTTCGCCGAAGCGGCGGACTGAACGGAAACGTCAGAGACCTCATCCTCGCCGCACAGCGGCAAAGGATGAAGCAGCAGAAGAGAGACCGGCCATGAGCGATGA
>DATAAP010000079.1:0-30030 GCA_036260035.1 Alphaproteobacteria bacterium
GGTCGAGGAGCCCGGGGTTCGAATGGAACAGCGAGAAGATCTGCACCCCGGCTGGCAGGCGGCCGAGGAACTGGTCAAACCGCGTGAACGCCTCGTCAGGCTGCGGCGCGCTGGCCAGCGCGCGCAGCAATGTCGGCATCAGCTCGGTGAGCAGTTCGCGTGCGCGCACGCTGCGCATGGCGCGATAACGGCCGTGATGCCAGCCGCGCACCGTCGCGGCGACCTTCGGCGCGTCCTTGTAGCCGAGCTCCGCCAGCGTCTGCAGGGTCGCTGGGTCGTCTTCGGTGCCGGTGAAGACGAGGTTGCCCGGCCCGGCGAGCGTCGGCGCTTCCTCGAACAGCTCGGCATAGTGTTTCTCGACGCGCCGGAACGTGGCCAGCATCACCTTGCCAAATGCGACCGCATCGGGATAGCCCATGAACACCGCCAACGCGTGCAGCGCGCGCGCGTCCTCGGGTAAGGAATGCGTCTGCTCATCGGCGATCATCTGCAGCCGGTGCTCGACGCGTCGCAGCAGCCGGTAGTCCTCCGTCATTTCGCGCGCGGTCTGCGGGCTCACCCGGCCCGCGGCGGCGAGGGCGGCGAGCGCAGGGACGGTCGCGGCAGGGCGCAGGCTAGGATCGCGGCCGCCCCAGATCAGCTGCTGCGTCTGAGCGAAGAATTCGACCTCGCGGATGCCGCCGCGGCCGACCTTTACGTTGTGCCCGCCCAGCGCCACGGCACCGCCGCCGCGATGGGCGTTGATCTGCCGCTTGATCGAGTGGATGTCTTGGATAGCCGCGAAGTCGAGATGCTTGCGCCAGACATAGGGCGTGAGCTGGCGCAGGAAAGCGGCCCCGGCCTGGCGGTCGCCGGCGACCGGCCGCGCCTTGATCATCGCCGCGCGCTCCCAATTCTGGCCGAGGCTCTCGTAGTAGAGCTCCGCCGCTTCGGTCGACAGCGCCAGAGGGGTTGCCGCCGGATCGGGGCGCAGGCGGAAGTCGGTGCGCAGCACGTAGCCGTCGGCGGTGCGGTCGTCGAGAACGCGGACCAGCCGGTTCACGAGCCGCACGAAAGTCTTCTGCAGCGCATCGTGCTTGTCGGTGTCGATGACCTCGCGATCGTAGAGCGCGATAAGGTCGACGTCGCTGGAGTAGTTGAGCTCGCGTGCGCCGAGCTTGCCCATGCCGATAATGATGAATCCCGAACCACGGCAGGGATCCGCCTCGTCGCCGAGGCGGAACGCGCCGGCGCCTGCGGCCTCCCGCAGCAGCGGCGCAACCGCCGCGTCGATGGCGAGCTCGGCGAAGTCGCTCAGCGCGCCTGTGATCTTTTCGAGCGGCCACAGATCGGCGATGTCGGCGAGCGCGATCGTCAATGCTGCGCGCCGCTTGGCGGTCCGCAGGCGTGGCATCAGGCTCTGCGCGTCCGCGCGCAGATCGAGGCGCAGGCGGCGCAGCTCGTCAAGCAAGGCTGTGATGGCCGCATCGGGACCGCGGATTAGCAGGTCGCGCGCGAACGCGACATCCTGGGTCAGGATTTCGCCGAGATAGGGACTGTTGCCGAAGATCGCTGCGAGCAGACTGGCGCCTGCGGCGTCCTTCGCTAGGGCGTCGGCGAAGCCCGCGAGCTCGGCCGCAGCGTCGCGGCTCGCGGCGGCGAATCGCTCGTGCTCACGTTCCACCCGGGCGGGGTCGGCGGGAAGCGGCCAGCGCGCGGCGGCGAAGCCGGTATGGAGGAGGGTCATGAAAGTTGAGTCATTGCCGTAGGCGCAGCTTCAGCAGCGCCGCTGCGGCAGGTCAAGGGCCCAGCGGTCGCGGCGCCGAGTTATGGGATTTATCAGGCCGATCCGGCCGTTGTCGCCGGTCCGGAAGCCTTGTCCCCGACCTGAGTCCGTCATGGTAAGCTTCCCTCGTCCGCCCGCCTGCCAACGAGATTCACGCCTTTGATGGGCCGTTCCACCAAGCTGTTCCTCGAGATCCTGGTGACCCTGATCGTCGTCACTGGCATTGCGGGCGGAATCGCCGCCTGGCGCCTGTCGGAAGGGCCGATCTCGCTTGGGTTTCTTGCGCCGGCGATCGAGACGGCGCTGAACACGCGTACCGCCTCCAAGATCGACATCGAGGACGTCGTGCTGGCCTGGCGCGGCATGCGCCGGACGCTAGACGTCAGCGCGGTCGGCGTGACCGTCTACGGCCCGAATGGCAGGCGCTTGGCGCAGCTACCCGAAGTGGCGGTCAGCCTGTCGGCGCGCGGCCTACTGCACGGCATGGTCGCGCCGACGCGCCTCGATGTCGTCGGCGCGAAGCTCACCTTAACGCGCGCATCGGATGGCAGCTTCGGATTCTCGACCGGGGAAGCGAGCGGAGCCGAGCAGCCGGCCGAATCCGACAGCACCTCGGCGCTGCCGCTGCTGCTGGCAGAGCTCCTCCAGCCGCCCGATCCGGGGCGTGCGATGGGTTATCTGCAGGAAGTCAGCATCACCCGCGCGGAAATCACGCTGTTCGACCAGGCGACCGGCCGTCTCTGGCGCGCGCCGGAGGCCGACGTGGTGATGACCCGCAATGATGTCGGCATACGCGCCGAAGCCAGCCTGGTGCTGGATCTGGCCGGCGAGCTAGCGAAGGTGAGCGCCACTGCTCTCTACCTCGCCGAGGAGCGGCAGGTTGACGTCTCCGCCCGCACCACACCGTTCCAGCCGGCGGCGCTGGCCGCCCTAGACGAGCGGCTGCACCGGCTGAGCGCTCTGCGCGTGCCGATCAGCGGCCGCACCCAATTTCGCCTCGATCCCAATGGGCGCCTGCTGGGGTTGGATTTCGAGGTGGTGGGCGGGCAAGGCGTGCTAAGCGAGCCGGCTTACTTTCTGGTGGACATTCCGATCACCCGCCTGCGCGTCCGCGGCAGCGCCTCGGCGGGCCTGGATCGGGTGGACGTCTCCGAAGCGCAGCTCGATCTCGGCGGGCCGCTGATAGAGCTCGCCGGCAGCATGACGGAGCTCGATACGCGCCCGAAGATCGCCATCGAAGGCGCGGTCCGGCGGCTGCCGACGGATGAGCTGCTTCGGCTGTGGCCGATTGGTGCTGCCGAGAACGGGCGGCGCTGGGTCGTCGCGAACATCTCAGGCGGCATGGTCGAGGAGGGGCGCTTCAAGATCGGCCTCGCTGCCGAGGATCCGTCCTTCTCCAATGTCGACGCGCATGAGGTGGCGCTGCAGATGCGCTACGCCGGCCTCGACGTGAACTATCTCGCGCCGATGCCGCGCGTGCGCAATGTCAGCGGCACGGGCACGATGAGTGCCACCCGCCTCGATCTGGCGGTCACATCGGGCGGAATAGAGAACCTGCGGATCTCCGACAGCACCATCTCCATCACCGATTTCGACAAGAAGGATCAGCACGCGTCTATCGAGGTAGTTGTGCGCGGGCCGGTTCGCGACGCACTGCAGCTCGTCGACAGCCCGCCGCTGGGATATGTCAAGGCGATCGGGCAGAGCCCCGCCGATTTCGGGGGAAACAGCGCCACGCGGCTGCGTCTGCGGTTCCCTCTGATCAGCAACCTGACATTTGATCAGCTGCAGGTCGCCGCGGCGTCGAACATCGCCAACTTCACGCAGCGCGGCGGCGTGCTCGGCCAGGACATCACCGGCGGCACGCTCGCGATCCGGCTCGACCAGCGCGGCATGGACATTACCGGGAACATCGCCGCACTCGGCACGACGGCCGACGTGACGATCACGCGCAGCTTCCTTTCCAGCACGCCGGTTGTCGCCCAGACGCGCGCGAAGGCGGTGCTCGACGACCAGGCGCGCAAGGCCATCGGCCTCGATTTTGCGCCTTACGTGACGGGACCGGTCGCGGTCGATGTGGCGCTGACCGAGCAGCGCGGCCGGCGCAGCGACGTAAGCCTCGATCTCGGCCTCGAGCGCACGACGCTTGACGTGCCGGAACTCGAATGGCGCAAGGAGCCGGGCACGGCGGGCGCCGCGCAGCTCAAGATGACCCTGCAGGGGGACCGCCTCACAGAAATCAACGCGATCCGTATCACGGCCGGGGATTTGACAGGCCAGGGGCGCGCCGCCTTCGCAGGCGACGGCAAGACGCTGCGACTGGTCGAGGTCGAACGACTCAAGGCCGGGCTGACCGACGCCCAAGGATCATATGCGCGCAGCGATACAGGGATCGTCCTGAAACTGACCGGCAACAGCGTGAACGCGGGTCCGCTGCTACGCGATAAGACTCCGTCGTCGCCAGATCGTCCACCATTGGAAGTGTCCGCGGACGTGGCGCGCGTTTATCTCGCGCCAGACCGCTACATCGACCGCATCAAGCTCGAGGGTCGCCGCGGCAAGGAGCGTTGGGAGACGTTTAACCTATCCGCGCTCGTCGGCGGTGACGGTTCGGCGCGCAATGTTGGGATCTCGCTGCGGCCCGAAGGCGGGCGGCAGCATCTAGACGCAAGCGCCGACGATGCCGGCGCGCTGCTCAAGGCGGTCGGCATCACGCCGAACGTCGTCGGCGGGCGCCTCGAAGTGTCCGGCGTGACCAACCCAGCTGTGGAAGGCCATCCGCTGGCGGGCAAGCTGCGCATGCGAAACTACAAGGTCGTAAACGCGCCCGTGCTTGCGCGCGTGCTTGGCGTGGCGCTGCTCACGGGCATCGGCGACGCGCTGCGTGGCGAGGGAATCTCGTTCTCGATCCTCGATGCCGATTTCACCTTCACCGATCCGCGCGTCGAAGTGAGGGATGCGCGCGCGAGCGGCTCGTCGCTTGGCATCACCGCGAACGGCGTCGTCGACATCGGCGCTGACACGATCGATCTGAGCGGCACGCTGGTGCCGGCCTACGCGGTGAATAGTCTGCTGGGCCGCATTCCGCTGATCGGCGACATTCTCGTCGGCGGGCCCGGCGGCGGTGTGTTCGCCGCGAACTACAAGGTCGAGGGGCCGCTTGAGGATCCGAAAGTATCGATCAATCCGCTGTCGACGATCGCACCCGGCTTCCTGCGCAACCTGTTCGGCGCCAGCGGCACCAGCCCCACCGGCTCAGACCCCAGGCCCAATCAGCCCGACGCGCAGTAGCTACTTCGCCAGGCGCGCGAGGCCGTGCTTCTTGCGCCCGGCGGACAGCTTGATGACGTCGCCATTGAGGTGCTCCGGACGCACCATGAAGGCGACGTCCTTGACTACGACGTCGTTGACGCGTGCGCCGCCCTGCTCGATGAGGCGACGCGCCTCGCCGTTGCTGGCCGACACGCCGACCTGGACCATCAGGCGGAACAGCGGCAGGCCGGCCTGTAGCGCTTCCATGGTCACCGGCACGCTCGGCAGATCGCTGCCGGCCGAGCCTTCCTCGAAGGTCTTGCGCGCGGTCTCCGCGGCGGCGGAAGCGGCCGCCTCGCCGTGGCACAGCTTGGTCGCCTCGAAAGCCAGCACTTTCTTCGCCTCGTTGATCTCGGCGCCCTGCAGCTTTTCGAGCCGCGCGATCTCGTCGAGCGGCAGGTCGGTGAACAAGCACAAGAAGCGGCCGACATCGGCGTCCTCGGTGTTGCGCCAGAACTGGAAGTAGTCGTAGGGCGGAAGGCGGTCGGGATTGAGCCATACCGCACCCTGCGCCGTTTTGCCCATCTTGGCGCCCGAGGCCGTGGTGATCAGCGGCGTGGTCAGGCCGAACAGCTCGAAATCGCCAGTGCGGCGCCCGAGCTCCGCGCCCATGACGATGTTACCCCATTGATCGGAGCCGCCCATCTGCAGCCTACAGCCATAGCGCTTGGCCAGCTCAACGAAGTCATAGGACTGCAGGATCATGTAGTTGAACTCGAGGAACGACAGCGGCTGGTCGCGCTCCAGCCGCAGCCGGACTGAATCCATGGTCAGCATGCGGTTGACCGAGAAGTGGCGGCCGACTTCTCGCAGGAAGGGAATATAGCGGAGCTGATCCAGCCATTCCGCGTTGTCGACCATGATCGCCGCGTTCGCGCCACCATCGAACGCAAGGAAATTGGCGAAGGTCTTTTGGATCGCAGCCTTATTCGCGGCGATGGTTTCCTCGCTCAGCAGCTTGCGCGCCTCGTCCTTCCCCGACGGGTCGCCGACTTTGGTCGTTCCACCGCCCATCAGCGCGATCGGCCGGCCGCCAGTCTGCTGTAGCCACCGCAGCATCATGATCGAGACCAGATGGCCTATGTGTAGAGAGTCGGCCGTGCAGTCATAGCCGACATAGGCCACGAGCCCACCGCCTGCTGCCTTGCGGTCGAGCCCGTCAAGGTCGGTGCACTGATGGATGTAGCCGCGTTCGCTCAGAACGCGTATGAAGTCGGAGCGGGGCTGGGTCATCGTCGGTTTCGCGAAGCTTACAGGTGCCCGAGGGCGTGGTGATTTAGCATAGACGCGCGCGCCCCGCCAATTTAGGGCATTGCTAAGGGATTTAGCGCACCGTGCTGTCATGACGAAGAAAACCTGGCGCGCGCTCGGCCTGATGAGCGGGACCTCGCTGGATGGCATCGATGCGGCCGTGGTCGAGACCGACGGCGAGGGCCTCGTCGTGGCAGGCCCGGCGACGACGGTGCCGTATGAGCCGACCTTGCGCGAGCGCCTGCGCCGCGCATTGGGGGCCCGCGGCCCAGTGAAGGCTGTCGAGCGCGACATGACGCTCGCCCATGCGGACGTCGTGCGCGGCCTGCTCAAGCAGCATGGGCTGAAATCCGCCGATATCGACGTGATCGGTTTTCACGGCCACACCATCCTCCACCGCCCGCGCGAGCAGCTGACTTGGCAGATCGGCGATGGCGGGCTGCTGGCCGCGCGCACCGGCATCGACGTGGTCTGCGAGTTCCGCAATGCCGATGTCGCCGAGGGTGGCGAGGGCGCGCCGCTGGTGCCGCTGTTCCACGCAGCACTTGCCGGCGAGCTCGGCCGGCCGGTCGCCGTGCTCAATATCGGCGGCGTGGCGAACGTCACGTGGCTCGGCGCGGAAGGCGACATCCTCGCCTTCGACACCGGTCCCGGCAACGCGCTGATCGATGACTGGATGCTAGCCCATACCGGCCGCGCCTGTGATGAGAACGGCGCCTGTGCCGCGCGTGGCAAGGCCGACCACGGGATCGTCGCCCGTTTTCTCGCCCATCCTTATTTCTCGCGAACGCCGCCCAAGTCGCTGGACCGCAACGAGTTCGATCCGTCCTCGGTCGAGCGACTCTCGGTGGAGGACGGCGCGGCGACACTGACGGCCTTCACTGCCGAGGCGGCCGCGGCCGCCTCGCAGCATTTCCCGGCGGCGGTGCGGCGCTGGATTGTCACCGGCGGCGGTCGGCGCAATGCCACGCTGCTGCAAGCCATCGCGAGTGCGACCGGCGTGGCGGTGGAAACGGCCGAGCAGGTCGGTTGGGATGGCGACGCGCTGGAGGCGCAGGCCTTCGCTTATCTCGCGGTGCGCTCGCTCAAGGGGCTGCCGCTCAGCCTGCCGCGCACGACGGGCGTCGCTCGGCCGATGCCGGGTGGCCAGCTCTTCCGTTATGCAGACGGCTACGGCTTAACGGGCTAGGGTCTTCGGCTTTTCCTTGGCTTCCTTGCCGGCCTTCGGGCCCGGCTTGGATGCGGCCGCGATGTACTCGTCAACTACGGCCGCCAGCTTGTCGAGGCGGTCCACGAACAGGTGCGGCGCGCCTTTCACGATCTTGTAGTCGACCGTGATGTCGCGCTGCTTGCTGAGCTTTTCCCACAGCTTGCGCACCGCTTCTTCAGCCACGACCTCATCCTTGTCCCCTTGCACGATCAGGCCGGACGAGGGGCAGGGGGCAAGGAAGCCGAAATCGTAGATGCTCGCCGGCGGCGCGATCGCGACGAAGCGGTCGATCTCCGGGCGCCGCATGAGCAGCTGCATGCCGATCCACGCGCCGAACGAGAACCCGGCCACCCAGCAGCTCGACGCGTTGGCGTTGTAGGTCTGCAACCAGTCCAAGGCGGACGCGGCGTCGGTCAGCTCGCCCTCGCCGCGGGCGAAGCTGCCCTGCGAGCGCCCGACCCCGCGGAAGTTGAAGCGGAGCGTGGCAAAGCCGCGGTTCACGAAGGTCTGATTAAGGGTGAAGATCACCTTGTTATGCATTGTCCCGCCATGCTGCGGGTGCGGATGCAGCAGCAGGGCGATCGGGCTCCGCTCGGTCTTTCCGGGGGTATAGCGGCCCTCAAGGCGACCTTCGGCGCCGTTGATGATGACCTCAGGCATGCACGCTCCGCAGTAGGCTGAAATGACCCAATGTACAAGTCGGGTAAATATGCGTTCTAGGCAACCCTAGTGCCGGCAAAAACTTGACCTCTTTAGTAGGATAACCTATCTATCGTAGGCAGGGACGAGCCGGGCCGTCTCGGCCGGCTATCCTTGGCCATCGGGTCTCGAAAGCGGCGGCATCATAGAAAGCTACGCTTATGATCTTCAAGCAATTTCGCGAAGATATCGACACCGTCATGGCGCGCGACCCGGCCGCCCGGTCGCGACTGGAAGTGATGCTCTGCTACCCCGGCCTGCATGCCCTGGTCTTCCATCGGATGGCCCATGGGGCCTGGCAGCGCGGGTGGCGGGTCCTCGGCCGATTTCTGTCTCATTTGGGTCGTCTGTTCACCGGCATCGAGATCCATCCGGGGGCCGTGATCGGCCGTCGAGTCTTCATCGACCACGGCATGGGCGTCGTCATCGGTGAGACCTCCGAGGTGGGCGATGACGTCACGCTCTACCAAGGTGTAACCCTGGGCGGCACCTCGCTGGAAAATGGCAAGCGGCACCCGACCTTGCAGGAGGGTGTGATCGTCGGCGCAGGCGCCAAGATCCTCGGCCCGC
Organism: Alphaproteobacteria bacterium; assembly: GCA_036260035.1. Taxonomy (GTDB): domain Bacteria; phylum Pseudomonadota; class Alphaproteobacteria; order CACIAM-22H2; family CACIAM-22H2; genus DATAAP01. The sequence goes on from DATAAP010000079.1 coordinate 8,808, forward strand.
TCACGGTCGGCGCCGGCGCGCGAGTCGGCTCTAATGCTGTCGTGGTCAAGCCGGTGCCGGCGGGCGCCACGGTCGTCGGCATCCCGGCGCGCGAAGTGTCGCGGCAGCCGGCGAAGACACATGAGTTCTGCGCGTATGGCTCAAGCGGCGATCTACCCGATCCGATCGCCAAGGCGCTGGACAATGTGAGCGCGGAGATCACGGCGCTGCGGCGCCGTGTGCATGAACTGGAAGAACAGCTCGCGACGGCGCGTGCCGAGACCGAACGGTCCGCGGTGCCGATGGTCGGCGTTGCCGGCGAGCGCGCGCGGCTGGTCGCGGTCAAAGGAGACGAGCTGTGAAACTCAGCACCAAGGGTCGGTACGCCGTCATGGCGATGGTGGACCTCGCAAGCCACAGCAAGGGCAACCCGGTCGCGCTGGCCGATATCGCGGAGCGGCAGGAGATTTCGCTGTCCTATCTCGAACAGCTTTTCGCAAAGCTGCGCCGGGGCGGCCTGGTCAAGAGCGTGCGCGGGCCCGGCGGCGGCTACCTGCTCGCCCACGGCCTCGAAGGCACACGCATCTCGGACATCATCCTCGCGGTGGATGAGCCGATCCGTGCGACGCGGTGTCAGCTGGGCTCGCCGTCGGGATGTCACGCTGACAAGAGCCGCTGCCTGACGCACGACTTGTGGGAAGAGCTTGGCAACCAGATCCACCTCTATCTCAGTTCGGTCTCGCTCGCCGATGTCTGCAATCGCCGTGTCCTCGGCACCAGCCATCTGATCGCGCATGACAAGAGCACGGACCAGGAAGCCGTGGTCGCCTAAAGGATTCATGATGAGCGCGCCCGTCTATCTCGACTACAACGCGACCGCACCGCTGAAGCCGGCGGTGATCGCGGCTGTGTCGGCGGCGCTCGCCGAGACGGGCAATGCATCGTCTGTGCACCGCTTCGGCCGGCTCGCGCGCCGCACGGTGGAGTGCGCACGCGAACGGGTGGCGGCCTTGGTCAACGCGCCGGCGGCATCGATCGTGTTCACCAGCGGCGGCACCGAGGCGAACAATCTCGCAGTCGGCCACGCGCGCGCCGAGGGGCGGCGCGTGATCGTCTCCGCGATCGAGCACGAGTCGGTTCTGCGCGCGGCACCCGAGGCCGCGCTGGCGCCGGTCGACGCGAACGGCGTGGTCGATCTCGGCGCGCTCGAGCGGCTGCTGGCCAATGCGGAGCCAGCCCTGGTGGCGGTAATGCTTGCGAACAACGAGACCGGCGTGATTCAGCCGGTTGCCGAGATCGTCCGGCTCGCACGCGCGCATGGCGCCCTCGTGCATTGCGATGCCGCGCAGGCGGCCGGAAAGATCGCAGTCGACGTGCAGGCGCTCGGCGCCGATACGCTGGCGCTTTCGGCGCACAAGCTTGGCGGCCCGCAGGGCCTCGGCGCCCTGTTCGTGTCCGACCGCATCGCGTTGCGCGCGCAGCTGGTCGGCGGCGGACAGGAGCGCGGCCGCCGCGCCGGCACGGAGAATGTCGCCGGCATTGCCGGGTTTGGCGTTGCGGCATCGCTCGCCACGGCGGATTTGGCGCAGATGGCTGAGATCGCGCGGCTGCGCGATGCGGCCGAAGCGCGACTGCGGAACATCGCGCCGGGGACGGTAGTTTTCGGTGCGAACGCGGACCGGCTGCCCAACACGATCTGCGTGGCGATGCCCGGTGTCGCCGCCGAGACGCAGGTTATGGCGCTCGACCTGGCGGGTGTCGCGGTAAGCGCGGGCTCGGCCTGCTCGTCGGGCAAGGTGAAGGCATCGCACGTGTTGGCGGCGATGGATGTTCCGCCGGCGCTGGCCGGCAGCGCGGTTCGCATCAGTGCGGGATGGCGCAGCACGGCGGAGGATTTCGACCATTTCGTAGAGGCATGGACGGCTTTGTGGGCCCGGCTCGGCGCGCCGCGCGTCGGCTCGGTGGCCCCGGCCGCGTAAACAAGAGGCTATGGCAATGAACGCAGTGACTGCGATCGAGACGAAGCAGGCCCTCAGCAATGAGCCGCGCAAGCCCGTCTATCTCGACTACCAGGCGACGACGCCGATGGATCCGCGCGTGCTCGACGCGATGATGCCGTACTTCATCGAGAAGTTCGGCAACCCGCATTCGCGCAACCACACGCATGGCTGGGAGGCGGAGCAGGCGGTCGAGAAGGCGCGCCAGCAAGTCGCCGAACTGATCGGCGCCGACGAGCGCGAGATCGTCTTCACCTCAGGTGCGACTGAATCAAACAACCTGGCGATCGCCGGCGTGGCCCGGTTTTACAAGGACCGCAAGAACCACATCGTCACCGTCGCGACCGAGCACAAATGCGTGCTCGACACCTGCCGGCATCTCGAGCAGGAGGGGTTCGAGGTCACGTATTTGCCGGTGCAGCAGAACGGGCTGATCGACCTCGAAGCGCTGAAGCAGGCGATCACGCCGAAGACCGTGCTGGTCTCGGTGATGGCGGTGAACAACGAGATCGGCGTCGTCCAGCCGCTCAGGGAGATCGGCAAGATCTGCCGCGAAAAGGGCGCGTTCTTCCATACGGACGCAGCGCAGGCCTTTGGCAAGATCCCGCTAGACGTGAACGAGATGAACATCGACCTGATGAGCATCTCCGGCCACAAGATCTACGGCCCCAAGGGCATCGGCGCCCTGTTCGTGCGGCGCAAGCCGCGCGTGCGGATGATCGCGCTGATCCATGGCGGCGGCCAGGAGCGCGGCTTCCGCTCCGGCACCCTGCCGACTCCGCTCTGCGTCGGCCTGGGCGAGGCGGCGGCGATCGCCAAGCGCGAGATGGCCCAGGAGGCCGAGCGCCTCGCCAAGCTGCGCGACCGCTTCTACGAGTCGGTCAAGAGCCGCCTGCCTGAGGTCTACCTGAACGGCGATCTCAAGAGCCGCATCCCGGGCAACCTCAATCTCAGCTTCGCCTACGTCGAAGGCGAGGGTCTGATGATGGGGATCAAGGATTTGTCGGTGTCATCGGGCTCCGCCTGCACCTCGGCTTCGCTGGAGCCGTCCTACGTGCTGCGGGCGCTGGGCGTGACCGAGGACCTGGCGCATACCAGCCTGCGCATCGGCTTCGGCCGGTTCACGACCGAGGACGAGGTCGACTATGCGGCCGACCGCATCGTCGAGGCGGTCCAGAAGCTGCGGTCCATGAGCCCGCTGTGGGAGATGGCGCAGGAGGGAATCGACATCAAGTCGATCCAGTGGGCGGCTCACTGAGCGCTTCAATCGGACGGCTTGGACACTTATATGCAAGATACGGATTGAGGAGAGATCAATGGCTTACAGCGACAAGGTGGTGGACCATTACGAGCATCCGCGGAATGTCGGTTCGCTCGACAAGAACGACCCCGGCGTCGGGACCGGCCTTGTCGGCGCGCCTGCTTGCGGCGATGTGATGAAGCTGCAGATCAAGGTGAACCCGGAAGGCATCATCGAGGATGCCAAGTTCAAGACCTTCGGCTGCGGCTCGGCGATCGCGTCGAGCTCGCTGGTGACCGAGTGGGTCAAGGGCAAGACGCTCGACGAGGCGGCTTCGATCAAGAACACGCAGATCGCGCAGCATCTGGCGCTGCCGCCGGTCAAGATCCATTGCTCGGTGCTCGCCGAGGACGCGATCAAGGCAGCCGTGGCCGACTATCGTAAGAAGCAGCAGGGCTCCTGACAGGCTCGGGACGGACGACGTGAACGACGCAAGCCAAACCACGCCCGCGAAGCCGGCGCCGGCCAAGCGCCCGCTGCGGCCGCGTCCGCCGCCGATCACGGTGACGCCTGCGGCGATTGCGCGCGTGCGCGAGCTGCTCTCCAAACGTGGCAAGCCGTCGCTGGGGGTGCGCGTCGGGGTGCGCACGCGCGGCTGCTCGGGTCTGAGCTACACGCTCGAATATGTCGACCACGCCAACCCGGGTGACGAGGGCGTGCAGGCCGAGGACGTGAAGATCTTCATCGATCCCAAGGCTTCGATGTTCCTGTTCGGCACCGAGATGGATTTCGTCGAGGAGAAGCTCCAGTCGGGCTTCGTTTTCCGTAACCCGAACGAGAAGGGACGTTGCGGCTGCGGCGAATCGTTCCACGTGTGAGCTGCCGCGCCGGTCGGCGCTGATACGGCCGGCATTGCGCCGGCCGTTCTCTTTTCGGCGATCCGATCCGAATCCGCGATTTCGAGATGAGTCACGCACCCCAACATTCCGCAGCAGCCGCAGCTCCGACCGACCGAGCGCGTGCGGGGGCATGCTGGCTCTGCCGCGGCCCGATTGAGGCGCGCGCGCTGTTCTGCCCGACCTGCCGTGCGGTGCAGCCACCTGCTGCAGTCGATCATTTCGCGCGTCTTGACCTGCCCGTCCGCTTCGATATCGATGCTGCCGAACTCGATCGCCGCTATTTTTCCCTCCAGCGCCAGCTTCATCCCGACCGTTTCGCCTCGCGCAGCGCGCGCGAGCGTGCGGTGTCGCAGAGCCAGGCGGTCGCGCTCAACGAGGCGTACGAAACGCTGAAGGATCCGCTGTCGCGCGCCGAATACATGCTGAAACTGCACGGCGTCGACGTGAATCCGGATGGCTGCAACACGGTGCGCGATCCGACGCTGCTGATGGAGCAGATAGAGCGCCGCGAGGCGCTGGCCGAAGCGGCAACGCGCGAGACCATCGACGCGATCGCCACACAGACCCGTGGCGAGCTGGAGCGCGGCTTCGGTGCTACGGCCAAAGCGTTCGCGGAGCACGATCTGGAGCGCGCGGAAGTCGAGATCACGCGCCTGAAATACCTCAGCAAGCTCCTCGACGAGACGCGGATACGACGGGCGAAGCTTGCCGCAGCCGGCGGAGAAAAGCGATGAAGCTGCTGCAGATTTACGAGCCCGGTGAGACGCCGCTGCCGCACGAGGATGAGCGCGGGCTTGCCGTGGGCATCGATCTCGGCACGACGAACACAGTCGTTGCGATTGCCACCAACCAGAATGTTGCCGTCGTGCGCGATACCGAAGGCCGGGCGCTGTTGCCCTCGGTCGTGGCCTTCGGCGACGAGATCGCGGTGGGCGAGGAAGCCAGGCGCACACTGATGGACAGTCCCGATCTGGTCGTCAGCTCGGTCAAGCGGCTGATGGGCCGCGGTGCAGCAGATCTGAAGCAGCTCGCCGGCGTCCTTCCTTACGAGCTCGCACCCTCCGCCGATGGCGGCATGGTGCGGCTGAAGGTCGGCGGCCGCGTGCTGTCGCCAGTGGAGATTTCCGCAGTGATTCTGCGCGCGGCGAAGGAGCGCGCCGAGACGGCGCTCGGCCAATCGGTCGACCGCGCGGTGATCACCGTTCCTGCCTATTTTGACGATGCTGCCCGCACGGCGACCCGCGATGCCGCCCGGCTTGCCGGGCTCGAGGTGCTGCGGCTGGTCAACGAACCGACGGCAGCGGCACTCGCCTACGGCCTCGACAAGCAGGCGGAAGGCATCTACGCGGTTTACGACCTCGGCGGCGGCACGTTCGACTTCTCGCTGCTGCGGCTGCAGAAGGGCGTGTTCCAGGTGCTCGCCACGGGCGGCGACGCTGCCCTCGGCGGCGACGATTTCGACCACGTCATCGCGGCGCATTTCTTCGCCGAGCGCGGTCGCGCGCCCGACAGCCGGCAGGCGAAGCTGGCGCTGGTCACCGCTCGGCTCGCCAAGGAATGCCTGACGAGCCAAGACACGTGGAGCGGCATGCTCGATGTCGGCAGCGAACCAAGCCGTCACATCCTCGACCGCGCCGCGTTCGAGCGGATGATCGAGCCGCTGGTCGATCGCACCGTTGCGATCTGCCGCGGCGTGCTGGACGATGCCGGTGTCGAGCCTGCCGCTTTGAGCGGGCTGGTCCTCGTCGGCGGCTCGACACGCGTGCCGCTGGTCCGCCGCAAGGTGGCAGAGCTGACCGGCAAGGAGCCGCTCGCCGACATCAATCCGGACGAGGTCGTCGCCTATGGCGCTGCGCTGCAGGCGGAGGCGCTAACTGCCGGATCGGACACGTTGCTCCTCGACGTGACGCCGCTGTCGCTCGGCATCGAGACGATGGGCGGGCTGGTCGAGAAGATCATCGAGCGCAACACGCCGATCCCCGTTGCGCGCGCCCAGGAGTTCACAACGTATCAGGACGGCCAGACGGCGATGATGATCCACGTCGTGCAGGGCGAGCGCGAAATGGTGGACCAATGCCGCTCGCTTGCGCGGTTCGAGCTGCACGGCATCCCGCCGATGACGGCAGGGGCCGCGCGCATCCGCGTCACCTTCTCGGTCGACGCCGACGGGCTGCTGACCGTCGCGGCCAGGGAGAAGACTACCGGCATCGAGAGCCGCGTCGAGGTCAAGCCGACCTACGGCCTGTCGGACGACGAGATGGCAGCCATGCTGCGCGACAGCATCGAGAACGCGCGCGAGGACATGGAGCGCCGGCTTCTTACCGAGGCCAAGGTCGACGCGCGGCGCGCCATTGGCGCGGTGCGCTCGGCGTTGAGTGCCGACGGCGACCTGCTCGACAAGGCGGAGCGCGAGGCCGTCGAAAAGGCCATCGCCGCGGTGGAATCAACCCTTGCGGGCAGCGATCGCGACGCGGTGAATGCCGCGGCCGAGGCGCTGGAGCATGCCACCAAGCCGTTTGCCGAGCGGCGCATGGATCGCGGCATCCGCGCGGCGCTCGCCGGCCAGCGCGTCGACCAGCTTGACCTTTGAGCGCGATGCGCTATTGCAGTCCCGAACGGAGCAGTTTTGTATGCCGAAGATGACCTTCATAGAGCCCAACGGCACGCGCCATGAGGTCGACGCGCCGATCGGCCTGTCGGTGCTCGAGATCGCGCACCGCAACAACATCGACCTGGAGGGCGCCTGCGAGGGCTCGCTCGCCTGCTCGACCTGCCACGTGATCGTCGAACAGGAGGATTTCGAGCGGCTCAAGGAGCCGACCGAGGACGAGGAAGACATGCTCGATCTCGCCTTCGGCCTGACGCACACCTCTCGCCTGGGCTGCCAGATCATCATGACCGAGGAGCTGGACGGTCTGACCGTCACTCTGCCGGCGGCTACACGCAACATGATGGTCGACAAGGGCTGAAGCCCGCAGGAGAGAACGCGATGGGCAAGCCCCTGCGCTGGACCGACGTGAACGACATCGCGATCGCGCTCGAAGAGGCCCATCCCGACGTGGACGTCGCCAACCTGCGTTTCACCGATCTGTGGAAATGGGTGCAGCAGCTTCCCGATTTCCAGGACGATCCAAACAAGTCCAACGAGAAGATCCTCGAGGCCATCCAGATGGCCTGGCTCGACGAGCGCGATTGAGATGAATTCGCTCGGCATTGACAAGGCGCCGAAGGACACACGCGTCGTCGTCGCGATGTCCGGCGGCGTCGATTCGTCGGTCACCGCAGCGCTGCTCGCGGAGCAGGGCTACGAGGTGGTCGGCATAACCTTGCAGCTCTATGACCACGGTGCGGCCATCGGCCGCAAGGGCGCATGCTGTGCGGGTCAAGACATCCATGACGCGCGCAATGTTGCCGACCGGCTCGGCATCTCGCATTACGTGCTGGATTACGAGAGCCGTTTCCGTCAGGAAGTGATCGACGCCTTTGCCGATTCCTATGCGCGCGGCGAGACGCCGATCCCCTGCGTGGAGTGCAACCGCACAGTCAAGTTCCGCGACCTCGTCGCCACCGCGCGCGAGCTCGGCGCCGATGCGCTTGCGACCGGGCACTACGTGCGCCGCGTCGCGGGGCCGCGCGGCCCGGAGCTCCACAGCGGGAGCGATCCCGCGCGCGACCAGAGCTATTTCCTGTTTGCAACGACACGCGCGCAGCTCGATTTCCTGCGCTTTCCACTCGGCGATCTGCCGAAGGAGGAGACGCGCGCGCTGGCGCGGCGCTTTAGCCTCGCGGTCGCGGCGAAGCCGGACAGCCAGGATATCTGCTTCGTGCCGAGCGGGCGCTATGCGCAGCTCGTGGAGCGCCTCCGCCCCGAGGCAGCGGAGCCCGGCGAGATCGTCCATGTCGACGGAACCGTGCTCGGCACGCATGACGGCATCATCCGCTTCACCGTGGGACAGCGACGCGGGCTTGGGGTCGGCACGGGCGAGCCGCTTTACGTCGTGAGGCTCGATCCAGACAGGAAGCGGGTGATCGTCGGCCCAAAGACGGCGCTGGCGACCCAGCGTATTCGCCTGTCAGCCGTGAACTGGCTCGATCCTGCGCTGCAGGACGGCGAAGTGGAGGTGCGCGTGAAGCTGCGCTCGGCGAGCGTGCCGGTCCCGGCCACAGTCGCGTCGATGGTCGATGGCACGGCAGAAGTCATGCTGCACCGGCCGGAATTCGGCGTGGCGCCGGGTCAGGCTTGCGTCTTCTATGCCGGTTCGCGCGTGCTCGGCGGCGGCTGGATCATGCGCCAGGTCCAAGCGGCGGCTTGACGCCGTCACTGTGCGAGGCGGTTCACGCCGTGGTGGAGGTGGCGGGCGCTGTGGCAAGGCCCGCGAACCGACTGAGGTCGCAGCCGGCAAGCTCCGTCTGACGCCGCCCACTCCGGAACCGCCCGCAGGTTCCTCGCGAGCCGCCCGGCGCCGGCGCGACCGCACAACGCCCTCGACACTTGGCGGTCGCCTGCTAACTCCAAGTAGCGGCTCAGTAAATCCCGGCCTTGACACTGCAAGGCCGGGAAGCCTATAGGCAGTCCCTTCCGATCTCCCGGAACGGTATGGCGGCGTAGCTCAGTGGTAGAGCAGGGGAATCATAATCCCTTGGTCGGGGGTTCAAATCCCTCCGCCGCTACCAACACAAGATCGACAACTTAGGTCCCGAAGAAAGCCCCTAGCAGGGGCTTTTTTGTTGCCGAAATCGCCGACGCGGCTGGAGGAGCTGGGGGTTGGTTCCGGGCCGTTCGGCGTGAACGCGAGTCAGCCCAGCGCGTTTCTATCGATGCGAGTCTTCTTTCGGGCTGTGATCCGGCTGTGGAGACTCGGGATAGTGCTCGCAGGCCAGCTATTTAGGCTGCGACTTTACGCATACCCGAAAGAGCGAGCACCGCCGTAAAACCAGCGTCCTAGCAGCTTCGTTTGCTCGCCACGACAACAGCAGGAGCAGCCTTTATGAGCGACGATCCGAGGAAGACACGCCCGCAGGATGCGCATCGCATCAACATGAGCCAGGATCACGAGGTCCGGTACTGGAGCGAGAAGTTTGGTGTGTCGGAGCAGCAGCTCAGACGAGCTGTCGAGCGCGCCGGCCCCATGGCCGACGACGTGGAGCGCGAACTCCAGGCCGGGAAGACCTCAGCGTGAGCGATGCGTATTGAGTAGGATGCCGAGTACCACGCGGCCATCAGCGAGGCGATCCGCCTTGCCGATGCGCCTGCGGGTACGCGTGAGGCCGAGCGTCTGTCGGAAGCTGTTCAGGCTGTGGAGGAGTACGAGGCCCGCCGCGGCTGGTCGATAGCCGCGCTGCGGCTATCTAGCGGGATTGCGCGACACAGACACTATCAAGTAGTCGAACACGGCTAGTTGGCCGAGAGTGATACGGGAGCGCGCGGTGCTCGGCGCTTCATCTGCATGAAGGTCGCCAGCTTCAATATCAACAACATCGGCCGGCGGCTGCCTAACCTGCTTGACTGGTTGCGGGATTCGCAGCCGGATGTCGTCTGCTTACAGGAACTGAAGCAAGCGAACGCGACCTGCCCGGACGGGGCAGTGCGGGAGATCGGCTATCGCGCGATCTGGCATGGACAGAAGACATATAACGGAGTTGCCATCCTTGCTAAGGGTGCAGAGCCGGTTCTGACGCGACGCGGACTTCCGGGCGACGCCGCTGATGCGCAGAGCCGGTATATCGAGGCGGCCGTGAACGGCGTGCTCATAGCATCAATCTATGCGCCGAACGGCAACCCGCAGCCCGGACCAAAGTTCGACTACAAGCTCGCCTGGTTCGACCGGCTGATCACTCATGCGAAGTCGCTCTATGGGATGCGCGCGCCGGTCGTCCTGGCTGGCGACTTCAACGTGGTCCCGACCGATCAGGACATTTATGCGACACGCTCCTGGTCGAAGGATGCGCTGCTGCAACCGGAGAGCAGGGCCGCCTTCCAGCGACTTCTGAGCCAAGGATGGGTGGACGCCGTGCGACACGTCCATCCGCACGCTCCGATGTACACGTTCTGGGACTACATGCGCAGTCGCTGGCCGCGGAACGCCGGCCTGCGCATTGATTTCATCTTGCTCAACCAGGCCGCCGCCAAACGGCTCAAGGAGGCTGGCGTGGACACAGCTGTGCGCGGCGCCGATGGTGCGAGCGACCATGCACCACTGTGGGCCGTTTTGCGCCGAGTTGACCAGGCGCAAGTACTGCGCTGACGCAAGCTCTTCATCACGAATCAGACAGGTAAGCGGAGGCTGCGCGCAAAAGCGCTGTTCGGAATGCTCGCTGGCAGCGCCAGCGACCTCTGCAACAGCCCAGGTCAAACGTGCTGGCGCATCCCTCAGCCATGTGCCTTTCATCGCATCGCGAAGAGTGCACGGAAAACCGCCGTTGCAAAAAGCGCTGATTGTGAAGTCGATCTCACTGCTGCGTGACGCGAGCGATCCACCTGCCGTTTCCACTCACGCGGGTCTTCTTTAGGCTGTGACCTTCCTGCGCAAGCTCGCCATGCTTGCCGAAGCACCGCGGCGGCTTCGAGCGCCTTGGATGTGGCTCGCGCCAGATTTTGCCTTGGGCTCGTTCCTTTGTGCCCAGCGCAAGATGCCTGCTATCGCATTCGCTGTAGGGAGTGCTGCGGTACCCCAGCGCTAAAGGTCTTCCACTTCAAGTATGCGCCTGTAAGCGGCGGGATCCGTATCGCCTTCCGTACTGATAACCAAAATCCTGCTTGTCCGATCGAGCGCGAATGCCGAGGCAATACCGGGGTCTCTTACCGCTGCAATCACCCCGGCCAGTCCCGCCGCTCCTGAGGGGCCGGAGACGATGCGCTCGTCCACCGCTGATCCTTTGGCGAGGAGCCGCACGGCTCGACACGCGAGGTCGTCCGTGATGGCGATGGCGCCGGCGGCACCGGCGCTGACGATCTGCAGTGCGATGGGGGAAGGCTCACCGCAGGCCAAGCCGGCCATCACGGTGGTGAGATTGCCTCGAGCGTTCGATGGCCTGCCGGCGCGCAGGCTCTCTATCAGACAGGCTGCCTCTGCGGGCTCGACGATGAGATAGCGGGTCTGATCAGGCGGGAAATCGATTGCCAGGTCAGCGATGACCGCAGCCGCCAAGCCTCCGACTCCTCCTTGCAGAAATATGTGGGTAGGAGACGGGTGACCTTTCATCTGCACGGCGATCTCGCGCGTAATCACAGTGTACCCGGCCATCACGGAGCGAGGAATCTCCTCATAACCCGGCCAGGACGTATCGGATACGACCGTCCAGCCGTTACGGGCGGATTCGGCGGCGCAGAGGCGCACTGCATCATCATAGTTGCCGCGAACGCGGCGAATCTCGGCTCCGTAGCCCGCGATCGCGCTTTCGCGTGCCGCGCTCACTCCGGCGTGGAGATAGATGATGCATCGGACGCCGAAGCGCTGTGCGGCCCATGCGACTGCGCGCCCGTGGTTCCCTTCAGTAGCGCAAGCGATCGCCTGCGTTGCCTTGTTGGTTTGCAGTTGCTCGAAGACCGCATAGGCTCCGCCAAGAGCTTTGAAGCTGCCGATCCCGAAGCGCGAACCCTCGTCCTTACACCAGATTGCCGAAAGGCCGAGCCGGCCTGCGAGGCTGGGCAGCCCTATCAATGGCGTCGGGCTGTAGCCAGGCCAAGTCCGGATTTGCTGCTGGGCGCCGCGTCGGCGGCTGTCCGGTAACACGGTTTCGGCAACCGCAGTCACGCGCTCTGGCTCGGGCATTTCGGGGGCGAGCCAGATCTCGTTTCGAGGCGACCTTATCGGCATGGTGCTCATTGGAGAACAACTTAGGTTCTCCATACGGTGCACTTCAGCGAAATTGCGCCACAAACGCAGAAATCCTGCAGTTCCGCATCGCTCGCCGCCCACGATCCCTTCATAAATCGCCCGTTCGACAGCGCCGATTCGGCCGGGCGCCGGCGGTTCATAACGATCCGCGAGCGCTCTATCTCCCGCTTCGGCGGCCCACAACGTTCAATCCGGGCTTAAATGCACCTTGGTCGTGAACTTGACGGTCTGCATGGTAGCGTAAGTCAGAAATGATTTTATGTTGCGGTCGCCGAAGAAGGCGCGCTCCGTGAACTCGCCATACGCTTCCATGCTCGGCACGCAGACGACGAGGATGAAATCGGCGCTGCCGGTGACGTAATAGCACTGCGTCACTTCCGGATAGGTGCACACGCGGCGCTTGAACTGGTCGAGCAGGTCGAGCTGCTCCCGCTCCAGCGAGACCATCACGATCAGCGTCACATTCGGCCCTATCGCCGCGCGGGATATAATCGAGACGTCGGCGGCGATGGCACCTTCCGCACGCAGGCGCTTCAGCCGCCGCTGGCATGCGGTCGCGGACAGCCCCACGCGTTCGGCGAGCTGGTCGGAGGTGAGCTGGTTGTTCTCCTGGACGAGGTTCAGGAGTGCCAAGTCGAAGCGGTCGAGGTCGTATTTGCGCTCTTTCAATTGGACTTCCCTGATAGCGGACCGGCCGCCGGGATCATGGATCGGCCCGCATGAACTTGCTGTAGCCCGGCACGCCGGGCTTCAGCCTGCCGGACTCGTCCCAATCCGCCCAGCCATTGAACTTCAGTGCGGGCACGCGGTCGATCGTCAAGAGCCGCTCGCGATAGAGCGTCTTATAGCGCTCAAGCCGCTCGGTGAGCGCGGCCTTACCCGAGTCGGTCGACGCGCCCGCTATGCCGAACGCCGTGAACGGCGTCAGCACCTGGTATCCGACGTAGAACAGCGTCATTTGCATCGGCCACAGCAGCAGTTCGACATCGCCATTGCGACCGTTATGCGCGAAGGTCGACTCCGCGCCGCCGAAGGTCACGGAGAGCATCGCTCGCTTGCCGCCGAGCATCCCGCGGTCGTAGCGCCGCTCGCTCGTATAGGTCGTGCCGTAGGCCAGCACCCGGTCGACCCAGCCCTTGAGGATCGCCGGAACCGAGAACCACCAGGTAGGATACTGCAGGATCAGCAGATCGGAGCGCATCACCTTGTCGAGCTCGCGTTGCACGTCCGGGGGGAGGGTGGCGCGGCGGGCGGCGCTCCGCTGTTCCGCCTGCACGTCGAAGACATCGGTCCGGTCGCGCGCGCGGTAGTGCCACGGCCCCTCGCGTGCGTCGAAGTCCAGCGCGTACAGGTCTGAAACATCGACCTGGTAGCCGGACGACTCCAAGGCCTGCACGGCGACCGAGGCCAGTTGAGCGTTGAAGGATCCAGGATCGGGATGCGCGACCACAATCAGCGCACGCATGGCAGCCACGTCTTTTCCCGTCATGCCGGCGCGCGGCTGCGGCCGCGCTGCTGCGCGCCGCGTGCCGAAGCGTGGGGAGACCGGCCGCGCATCCCACCATACGGGTAGGCGGATGCGCCGCGCTTCATGGACAGGGTCCGAGCCCCGTCGTGCAGTTTCGCGATCCAGCTCAACGATTCGTCCTCGTCGAAGAGATGGTCGGGAACGACCATCCCGAGTGCGGCGACGATGCGGTCGCCCCGCCCGAGCACCGGCACCGCGATCGCCGCGAGACCGGGTGCGCTTTCGCCGCGCGTTATACTAAAGCCCGCGGCGCGGACCTGTTCGAGCTGTGCCCTCAGGCGCGGCATGCTCGTTACCGTCGAAGCGGTGATCCGCGTCAGCGGGTTGCGGCTTACAAAGCTGGCCAGCTCTGTGGGGGACAACGATGCGAGCAGCACCTTGCCGGCCGAGGTGGCGTGCGGCGCGAGCCGGTTCCCGACCCGCCACCGGCCGTCGATGTAGAGCGGACCCTCGACTGCCATGAGGTGCAGGACGACGTCTCCCGCCATGATGCTCAGGGTTGCGGAATGACCCGATGTATCAGCAATGCGCCTCATAATCGGCAGCGCGTCATGGGCGAGCGGGTCGTTCTTGGCGAAGACGGAGCCGAGCTCGAATGCTCGAATGCCGACCTTGTAGCGGCGGCTCACGGGATCCTGCTCGAGAATCCCGTACGCCCGGTAGATCGCGAGCAGCCTGGAAACCTTGCTCTTCGCCAGCCGCGTCGCGGTCGCGATCTCGCCAACCGACAGGCTTTCCTTGTCTGAGGCGAACAGGCCCAGGATGTCCAAGGCGGTTGCGAGCGTCTTCACGGCGATCTTTCCAATCGAGCTCCGGATGTCGTCACACGAAAACCTCGTCCCAGCGCGTGCCTACGAACGCGACGCGATCGCCGCTATGCACCACCGGGTCGTTGCGCACTCCGATCAGGGCGACGGCGTAGGGGAAACTGACGTCCTCGATCGTCTCGCCCCAGACATTCTCGATCGTGCCGACGACCGTGCCGGGCTCGAGGATCCGCCCGGCGCGCTCATGCTGCCGGAACAGCCCGCCGTTGCGGCACATCACGTGCCGCCGCGCCGACACGCGGATGACTTTTCTCTCGGGCTCGGGCCGCGACGGCAGCAGCCCGATCGCCTGCGAGAGCCGTTGCAAGCCGCGCACGCCCTGCTCGATGAAGGCCGGCTCCTGCCGGCTGCCGCCGCCAAGTTCTACCATGAAGGCCATCGCACCCGCGCTTGATGCCTGGTAGTCGAGCGCGCCGGCGACGTTTCCGGGCAGCTCGGCGCCGCCCTGGACGGGCATTCGGCAGGCGACGAACGGCTCGAACGCGGCGGCGGCCGACAGGATCGTTGCCTCGGACGCGGCATCCGACGAGACCTTGTAGACAACGTAGGGATCACTGCCGAAATACGGGTTCATTGTGTGGAAGTTGATGAGCACCGTGGCGAAGCCCCGGATCTCGCGGAAGAGCCGCCACGCGAGCAGCTCGCTCGTCAGTCCGTCCTGCCGTCCTGGAAAGGATTGGTCGAGGTCCTGCTCGTCCTGCGGCACGCGCTTGCGCCGCGCGTCGAAGCCGAGCGGGTTCGACACCGGGCTCACGACGACGCAGCCAGAAACCGCGGCAGGATCGAGGCCGCGGAAGAAATCAAGCGACGCGAGCACACCATTGATTTCGTCACCATGCACGGCCCCGTTGAGCCACAGGCACGGTCCTGGGCGCCCTCCTTTCAGCGCGAGCCACGGCAGTTCGATCGGCTGACCGCTCGCCATTGTGCCAACACGAAGTGCGCCCTTGGCCCGTTCCCCCGGCATCATGCCCGCAACGACCTCGTGCAGGCTGGTTGCGTCGCTTGCGTCGGCCGCGACCGCGTGGTCACGCATGGCTGGTTTCCTCTGCTGCATTTCTGTCTTGCTGTTGTTGCAAATAGAGAAACAGAGTTTCAACAATGTCGACATCCCGACACGGGCGTGTCAACATCGCGACACGAATTCGATCGCGCTGGCGATGTGTGCCGAACATGAGATCGCGCGTCCTCGGTTCGCTTGTGCGATGCGCCAGGCGCCGAACCGCCACGGCCGGGCCCGCAGATCGCGACTGCACGATTCACTCTACGCGCACGAATTTGCAGGAAATCTGCAAATGCGCCGCCATTTCGCCGCCGATGTGCTGCTTTGCGGCAGAGAATGGCTATCCACAGGGATGAGTGCTTCAAAAGCGTGCACCGCAAGAATCGAAACGGCATCTGTGGAGACATGGTCATGAAGAATCGGATCGACCGAAGGGCATTTCTGGTGACGACGGGCGCGATGGGCGGCATGGCCGCGGCTCGCTCACTGTTTCCCGCCCCCGCGCTGGCCAAGGATCTCAAGGGATCGGGTCAGGTCGCCGTCTACGACGGCGGCGGCTCCTGGGGCGCTGCGAAGAAGGCCGCCTATTTCGAGCCATTCGAGAAGGAGACAGGGATCAAGGTCATCATCGTGCCGCGCACCGACACCGGCGCGGTGCGCGCGAGCATCTTGGCCGGCGCGCCGCGCTATGACATCTCGATCCTGTCCGGCAGCTCGACTGAGACATTCGCCCGCGAAGGCCTCCTGCTGCCGATCGATTACGGCTGGTTCGAGAAAGCCGATCTCGATGCGTTCGATCCGGTAAAGCCCGGGCAGTTCCACGTCCCGCACATCATCTACTCGTTGGTGCTGGCCTATGACTCGGCCAAGTTCGCCTCAGCCGGCCCCAACACTTGGGCGGATATCTGGGACGTGAAGAAATTCCCGGGCCCGCGCTCGCTGCCGACTGGCACGTGGGGCGGCGATGGCGGGACCTACGAGTGCGCCCTTATGGCGGATGGCGTCGAGCCGTCGAAGCTTTATCCGCTCGACTGGAATCGCGCGTTCAAGAGCCTGGAGCGCATCCGGCCGAATATCCTGAAATGGTGGACGAGCGGGGCCGAAGGGCCGCAGCTTATCGTCGACAGACAGATCGTGGCTGGCAGCGCTTGGAACGGACGCATCTCGGCAGCCAACGAGCAGGGCGCCAAGATCGGGTTCAGTTGGAACCAGGGCATCCTACAGTATGACAACTGGGTCGTGCCAAAGGGCGCCAAGAACGTCGAGAACGCCATGAAGTTTGCTGCTTTCGCGTCCCGTCCCGAGAACCAAGCGAGGTTCGTCGAGCACATACTGTACGCACCGCCGAACGCCAAGGCGTACGACTTGATCAAGCGTGAGCGCGCCAAGCTGCTGCCGACCTCGCCAGAAGTGCGCGGCCTCCAGTTTGTTCAGAACTACGAGTTCTGGAATGCGCTGGGCGCTGGCGGCGTGCCGAACAACAAGATCGCAGTGGCGGAGTGGGAGAAGTGGCTCGCCGGAGCGCGCTGATCCAATTCGGCGCCTTCAGCAGGATGCCGGCGGCGGACGTGCCCGCGGACCGCGTGCGTCGCCGTGCCTTGCAGGGCACGGCCGCGCTGGTCGTGCCGGCGCTGCTCGTGTTCCTCGTCGTCTATGCGGCGCCGCTTGGCAGTCTCGTGGTCGACAGTTTTCACAAGGACGGCAGCTTCACGCTAGCCAACCACCTAGAATCGATAACCTCGCCCGCATTCGGCACGATCGTCCTCCGCACGTTGACGCTGTCGGCGATCGTGACTGTGCTCTGCCTTCTGATCGGCTATCCGCTCGCTTACATCCTGGCGAGCTTGCGCGGTGCGGTCGCCGCGGGACTGCTTCTTCTCGTTTCCGTGCCATACGTCACCAGCATCCTGATCCGCAGCTATGCGTGGGTCGTTGTGCTCAGCGGCAACGGCATCATCAACAAGGCCCTGCTGTGGCTCGGCGTGACAGACGAGCCTCTGCGGCTGGTGTTCAACGAGGCCGGGACCTATATCGGCATGGTCCAAGTCCAGTTGCCGCTCATGGTCTTCCCGCTCTATGCCGCGATGCACCGGATCGACGGTTCGCTCGTCGCGGCCGCGCGAAACCTCGGCAGCAGCCCGTTCAGCGCCTTCTGGCACGTCTACCTGCCGCTGTCGGGATCGGGCATTGCGGGCGGCTGCACTCTCGTTTTCTTGTCCTGCCTGGGCTTCTACGTAACTCCGGCACTGCTTGGCGGGCCAGGTCAGTACCTCGTGGCGCAAGGCATAGCGGTGCGGGTGACGACCCTTGCCGATTTCTCGTCGGCCGCGGCGCAGGCGACCCTGCTGCTGGCCGTCGTGCTGGTCATCTTCATCGCCTGCCGCCGTCGGATCGCTAGCGAACTCGGCGGCGGCGCAGCGCCCGAGGCGCACAGCCATGACGGCGCGGGTTCCGGTTTGCGGCGCTGGCCGAACGCCGTCGAGCGGATCGCGCTCGCGTGCGCACCGGTCCTGAGGGCCTGCGGCGACACGATCTCCTATGGCGGGCGGCTCGTCCTGTGGATCTTCGCTGTCGCGGCGCTGGTCTATCTGGTGCTTCCGCTGCTCGTGGTCATTCCGCTGGCCTTCAGCGATGCGGCCTATCTAACCTTTCCGCCCCCGGCATATTCCCTGCGTTGGTTCAAGGCCTTCCTTTCGAACACGCAGTGGCTCGAAGCGACTTGGTTCAGCGTCAGAATGGCGGGCGTCGGCGCCGTCACCAGTCTATTGCTCGGCGTGCCGGTCGCGTTTGCGTTAGTGCGGCGGCGCTTGGTCGGCAAGCTCTCGATTTACCTGCTGCTGATCTCGCCGCTGGTCGTTCCGCATGTCGTCATCGCCGTGGCGCTGTATTTCACGCTGGCGCGATTGCAGCTCGTTGGTACGGAGCTCGGCTTCGTCATCGCCTATACGCTGCTCGGCATGCCCTACGTCCTGGTCGTCTTCATCGCCGGACTCAGACGCTTCGATCAGACTCTGGAAATGGCAGCCGCAAGCCTGGGCGCAAGGCCCATCACCGTCCTGGGCACGGTGACGTTTCCCCTGCTGGTCCCGAGTCTCATCAGCGCACTGCTGTTCGCCTTTATCGCAGGCTTCGATGATGTGGTGCTGGGTCTTTTTCTCAGCGGGCCTACGGCGACGCCTCTGCCGATCCGCATGTGGGACAACATCCGGCTCGAGATCAGCCCGCAGATTGCCGTGGTCGCGGTCCTCCTGTTCGTGGCGCTCGCGGCCAGCTATTGCGCATACCTCTTGCTCAGCTCGCGGATGTTCCTGCGCTTGATATTCCGGTCGCAATCCGTCGATGGCTGACAAGGATCTCTCATTCTCCATTGAGGAGTTTCGGGCGCGCCTGGGCCGCGTGCGCGAACTGATGCAGGCCGAACGACTGGACGCCCTGATTCTCGATGACATCGAGGCGATGACCTACGTGTCCGGCTACGGCGTCTCGGAGACGCTGTGGCGCGCCTGCATCGTGCCGGCCGCTGGCGACCCGTGCCTGGTGCTGCGCGCGCTGGACGTGGCACCGGCGCGCGAGCGGAGCTGGCTCGCCGATTTCGTCGGCTTTCGCGACTGGGAAGACCCAGTCGCTGTCGTCTCCGACCAGGTCTGCAGACGGACGGGCGGTCGCGCGCGGATCGGCGTCGACCTGCATTCCACCTCAATGTCGGCCGGCCGCTTCGAACGCCTGCGGCAGGCGCTGCCCGACCGGACCTTCGTGGATTTCGGCAATGCCATGTGGGATATCCGCGCCCGCAAGTCCGCGGCCGAGCTCGTCCATATGCGGCGCGCTGCGGCAATCGCGGATGCCGCCATGGCGGAGGCAATAGCCGCAGTGCGCGAGGGCGGCAGCGAACGTGATGTCGCGCGGGCGGCGGCGCTCGCCTACATGCAGTGTGGCGCCGATGATGCCCTTGTTGGCCCGCTGACCTCGGGCCGAAGCTGGGATTCGCTGCATGGACATCTCCACGATCACCCGCTCGAACCGGGCGCGGTGATGCATATCGAGCTGGTTCCGCGCGTGCGAGATTACAGTTCCCGCATCATGCGGTCGGTCGTAGTCGGGCCGCCGAATCGTAAGCAGCTCGCCGCCGCGAAGACGATGATCGCCCTGCAGGACGCACAGATCGCGGCGCTTAGGCCGGGCGCGCGCGCCTGCGACGTCGACAAGGTGCTGAGGCAAGGCATGATCGACGCGGGGCTGAGGCAGTCCTACGACAACGTCACTGGATATACGCTCGGCGCCTATCCATATCCAACGCTGCGTATCAGCGACTTTCACAGGGCGTTCACGCCCGCCGCCACGTGGAGCGTTGAGGCCGGAATGACGTTCCACATGTACACATCGGCCGAGGGGCTCGCCTTCAGCGAAACGGTGCTCGTCACCGAAGGCGGTCCCGAACGGCTCACCAGGACGGAACGCAAGCTATTTTCGACGAGCGGGTGACGATCATGCAGATGCGCACTGGGGCGTCGGTTTCGGTTCGGAACCTGTCAAAGCATTACGGGCCCGTCGTCGCGGTCGATGGCGTGTCGCTCGATATCGGCAGCGGCGAGTTCATCGCGCTGCTCGGTCCCAGCGGCTCCGGCAAGTCGACGATTCTGATGTCCATCGCCGGCTTCGAGGTGCCGAGCGCGGGAGAGATCTTCATAGGCGCCGAGCGCATCACCAGTCTGCCGCCGCACAGGCGCGGCATCGGCATGGTCTTCCAGCGCTATGCGCTCTTCCCGCACCTCACCGTGGCGGAGAACATTGCTTACCCGCTGCGGCGGCGCGGGACCGACCGCGCGACAATCGAGCGCGAGGTCGCGCGCACCCTAGAGCTCGTCTGCCTTAAAGGGCTGGGCGCGCGGTACCCCTCACAGCTCTCCGGCGGCCAGCAGCAGCGCGTGGCGTTGGCGCGGGCGCTGGTTTTCCGTCCGTCCGTGCTGCTGATGGACGAGCCGCTTGGCGCGCTCGATCGCAAGCTGCGGCAGCAGATGCAGATGGAGATCAAGCTGCTGCATCGCGAGATCGGCACGACCATCGTCTTCGTCACGCACGACCAGGAGGAAGCGCTGTCGATGGCTGATCGCGTTGCCGTGCTGAATCAGGGCAAGGTGCAGCAGATCGGCGCGCCTGACAGCCTCTACAACGAGCCCGAGACCGCCTTCGTCGCCGACTTCATCGGCGAGACAAACTTCATCCCGGTCGAGATCGGGCGGCAGGACGGGGGCGCCGAGGTGCGGCCGGATGGCAGTCCGGCCGCGATTCGCATCGACGCCGCCAACCTCAGGACAGGCGCCGCGCGCGGCCTGCTCGCGGTGCGGCCGGAGCATCTGCTGCTGTCGACCTCGGGGCCGGGCATCCCGGCAACAGTGGTCGAGACTGCCTATACCGGCCCGACGATGAATGTGCTGGTCGAGGCGGGATCGCGGCGGCTCATCGCGCGCGTGACGCCCGACAGGGCGGCGGAATGGGAGACCGGACAGCGCGTGGTCCTGATGCCGCAGGCTTCGCGATGCCGCGTATATCCGCTGGAAACGTAATCGACGCGCCGCCCGCTTCTGCGGGGCTGTCGCAACACAAGATTTTCACGGGAGGAGCGATGGCGTCCCTGAAGGAGCAGCGCAGCGAGGCCGTGCAGCACCTGCGCAACACGGCGCGCCGCCTGGTCGAGGCGAGAGGACTCTCGCGCGGCGTTGTCGAGGAGATTCTCAGTAATCTCATAATGCTGGCGTCGCGGCGCGCTTTTTGGAACGAGAGCGAGTTTCCGGCGCCTTCGCCGGTGGAGCAGCAAGCGAGATACTTGATCTCGGCCGATGCCGACGACAGCTATGCGCTTTACCTCAACGTCATGCGGCCTGGAAAGCGCATCCCTCCACACAATCACTCAA
>DATAAP010000080.1:0-13730 GCA_036260035.1 Alphaproteobacteria bacterium
AGCAGACGGTAAACCGCGGTGGCCGTCGCACCGATTGATCGCGACGTACGGTATGTCCGGGAAGCGCGTTGCAGGTCATGGGCCGATGCAGCTCCTGAGAACGGCCTCGATCGGAGGCGGCGCCAGGCCGAGCGCGCCCTCGGAACCGCTTGCGTCGAGCGACGAATGCCTCGGTATGGCCTGCAGCCGCACGCCGGCCTCGGCGCTGGCGACCGGGCGCACCAGCGACGGGTCCGCGCCGAGCCGCCGGGCGAAGGCGACTGCGAGATCCGCGTAGTTGACCTCGTCTGCGCCCGAAAGATGGAAGAGCCCACCTTTCCCTCGCGCGCCGATGCGCGCCAGCGCCTCAGCGACGAAATTGACCGGCATGGGCGCGCAGACCAGGTCGGTGAAGGCCTCGACCGGGCGGCCGGCCTTGAGCGCTTCGACCCAGCCGCCGATCAGCGGCAATTCGGCCGCGAGCACCTTGGTCAGGCGCACGACCGCGACGCGCGACCCGAGCGCCAGCAGCGCCCGCTCCGCCTCGGCCTTTTGGCGACCGTATTCGCTGGTCGGACGCGGCTCCGCAAATACGGGATAGCGCGCCTGCTCGCCGTCGAAGACGAGATTGGTCGACGTGAACACGACGAAAGCACCGAGCGAGAGTAGGCGCCGCGCGAGCGCCACCGTGTTGTCGACATTGATGCGCCGCGCGGCCGCCGGATCGGCGCAGCAGGAGAGCTGATTCGCCGCGGCGGCGAGCAGGAAGGCGACCGACACTGGCTCAGGCGGTATCCAGTCCGACGGATCCTGAGCAAGCTCGAGATGCGGCCGGCGGGGACCCGTGCAGCCGCGGCGGCGCGTCGTCGCGAGCACGGCGCGGCCGTCTGCCTCGAGCCGGCGCACCAGCGCGCGGCCGATCAGGCCGTCGCCGCCGACCACCAGCCAGGCATCGGAGTCGCGCCGCGCCATCTCGCGTTCACTCGAAGTATATGAACGAGTGGTCGCCGCGATAGCCGGTCTGCTCGAACAGCCACTCCCATTCTTCCGGCGTGTGGAAGGCGCGGCAGGTGAGCTGCCAGTACATCAGGTTCACCTTCTCGCGCTCATTGCGGTAGGCCTCGACGACGAGGTGCTTCGCAGTGCCCTTGCCGACGCGCTCCATCTCCTTCAGCGCGTTCCAGAGATCGTGAACATAGAGATTGTGCAGCGTGTTGATGCTGACCACTAGGTCAAATTCGTAATCCTTGAAGGGCAGTCTTGCCGCGTTGCCGACGCGCAGGAAGGGCTTCACTTCCTCCTTTGCGTTGGCGATCGCGTATGCCGATACGTCGATGCCGGTCACCTGCGCCGTCGGGAGCACCTGCAGGAGGTCATATAGCAGGAAGCCCTTGCCGCAGCCGATGTCGAGGATTTTGGCGCCGTCCTTTAGTTTGTAGTGGCGCACCAGCGCCTCGGCCATGACGCGCCAGCGGCCGTCGTAGCGGTACCCGCCATAGCCTTCGTGCCGCTCGCCGTCCCAGTATTCGCGGCCGAACTTGATCGCGTTCTCGGCGATCGCCGCCTTGTCGTGATCGGTGACGCGCTTGAGGTAGTCGCGCTTGGTCGACTTGTGGATGGCGGAGATGAAATCGA
The DNA here is from genome assembly GCA_036260035.1 of Alphaproteobacteria bacterium. Lineage (GTDB taxonomy): Bacteria > Pseudomonadota > Alphaproteobacteria > CACIAM-22H2 > CACIAM-22H2 > DATAAP01. The sequence goes on from DATAAP010000080.1 coordinate 1,615, forward strand.
CATAGGCCATGACGTCACGCCTTGTGCTGGTAATCGAGTGGCTGCTTCGCGATCTCGGCCCAGTTCGACTCGACCCAAGCCGCCGTCTCGGCGATGCCTTCGTCGAGAGCGATCTCCGGCTTCCAGCCGAAAGCGCGGCGAGCCTTGGTCGAATCGATGACATAGGCGGCATCCTGACCGGGACGCTCGGCGACTATATCGACGGCGTCCTCGAAGCGCTTGCCCATCCGGCTGCAGATCGTCCTCACCACGTCGCGCACGGCAACGCCTTCATCGGGCGAAACGTGGTAGCGCTCGCCAATCTTGCCGTCGTGCAACGCCGCGAGCTCCGCGCGCGAAACGTCGCGAATGTGGATGTAAGATTTCACGGCGACGCCGCCGCCATGGAGCTGGATGCGCCGGCCCGATTTCACATAGACCACCGAGCGCGGAATGATCTTGAAGAGCTGCTGGCGCGCGCCATAGACGTTGGTCGCGCGCACTGTCACGGCCGGGAAGCCGTACTGCCTCTGATAGACGGAGACCAGCATGTCCGCCGCCGCCTTGGAAGCGGCATAAGGCGTGCTCGGATTGTCCGGCGTCGTCTCGGTCACCGTGCCGACACAGCTGCCATATGCCTCGGGCGAGGAGATGTGCAGGTAGCGCTTCAGGTATTTCTGCCGGCGCAGATGGTTGACGAAGCGCGCCAGCGCCACCGTGTTGGTCTCGAACCAGTGCTCCGGATTCTCCCAGCTCGGCGCCACCTCGCTCTGTGCGGCGAAATTGACGATGAATTCCGGCTTCTCAGCGTCGAGCAGGGCCAGCAGCGCGTCCATGTCGCGGTTCATGTCGAGCTGCATGAAGCGGAAGTTCGCGGAATTGCGATGGCCGCGATAGCGCAGCATGAAGCCAGGTCTTTCCGACGAGCGCGAAAGCCCGATCACCTCCCGCGAGGGATCGTCCAGCAGCAGGTCGACGAAGTCCTGGCCGGAGAAGGCATTGCTGCCGATGACGACGTACTTGGCCATCAGCCCTCCAGCGCTGCGAGCGCCGCGCGCGCCTTGTCGAGCTGGAGGGCGCGGCGATCCTCCCCGGCGGCGAAGCGACGGCGCTTCTCGCCTGCGGGCATGAAGTCGTTGAGCATGATGCAAACCCATTTCACGCCGTAGACCGGCAGCAGCAGATCGAAGCGTTTGCGGTGCAGGCCCGCACGCGGCCGGGCCGCGGCGAGGCGATCAGCGAACCGCGCATAGAACTTGCGCGGCACCGGCACGGCAATCTGGTTGAAGAAATCGCAGACCAGCTTCGCTGGATCGTCCCAGCCCGCGTATTCGAAATCGATGAAGCGGATCGTACCGTCGGCTGCGCGCAGCGCATTGTGGAAGCCGAAATCCGACGCCGAGATGGTCCGCTCGGCCATCGGGAGCTCCTCGTCGAGGGCAATCCCGGCGCGTGCCGCCTCGAGACGGGCGCGTGCGGCGATCCGGTCCCAGGCCGGCATCAGCGATTGCGAAACGAGCCGCGCCGCGTCCGCCTGCAGCGTATCGCCGACATCGATCCGGCCGAGGCGGCGCACGCGCTGCTCGACCAGCGCCAAATGGTCGGCGAGGCGGAACACGGCTTCAGAGCCGGTCGGCAGGGTGTGGCTGTCATCGCGCTCGTGCAGACCGTCCAACGCCAGCGCAAAAGCGAGCGCCTGCTCGACTGCGGCATCGTCCACCTCGCCTGCCTGTAGCCTGCGTCCATCGACGAAGCTGTAGAGGCCGAGCCGCCGCTCGAAATCAGCGGCGATGGGCTTCGGCAGGCACAGCACCCCATTGCGCCAGGCAAAGGACGACAGCGCGAACTCGGCGCCCAGGCGATCGCGCGTATCCTCCGGAGCATGGAAATACTGCTTGAGCACCAGCGTGCGACCGCCCGCATCGATGCGGTAGACGCGGTTATTGGCGCCGCCTGCGAGCGGCGTCATCCGCCACGGCGTGCCGCATTCGGCCCCGTCCAGCAGGGCCGCGACGGCATGGGTCTGCAGCTGCGGCACGTTGCTCATCGCGCGCCCAGAAGCAGGCTGGAGATCTCGCGCCAGGAGCGCGCCCGCGCATAGGCAGGATCGTCCGGCGCGGCATCGTTCGGATCGAACAGCACGCGGCGCGTGTCCGCCGGGAAGGCCGGCTCGCCCAGCAGCTCGGGCAGATCGTCAATGAAGGAGTCGCAGCCGAGCGCGCCGATGCGCGCGAGCTTGCCGTCCTTGGTAAGCTCCAAGTGCACGTGCGCGCGATCGAGGCGGAGCGACTTGTCGGCGAAGAACCCCTGCGCATCGAGCCAGCCGAGCGCCGCACTGTGCAGGTTGTATTTCTCGCCTCGGTAGGGGTACCGCGTCTTGTGGCTGACGATGTTGATTTCGCAGCCGGCCCGCGCCGCCGCGCGCATGAAGTCGCGCACGCCGGGAAAGGGCTTCGCGAGGTCCATCCGCGCGCCATAGATATAACCCTGCAGCGCAGTCCAATCGTCCTCGCGCCCAGCGGCGCGCAGCCAATCGCGCACCCCGTTCTTCGTCGGCGTCACCTCGGCAGGTATCAGGTCGCGCTCGCGCGCGGCGCGATAGAACGCGTCTTCGTAACACACGAGGGTGTTGTCGAAGTCAATGCCGATGCGCATGGCCTCACGCTAGGCTCATGTCCAGGAGCGGACGGCCGACGCTGCCCGCCTCGAGATCGTCGAGCGCGCGGTCGACATCGGCAAGACGATATGGTTTCGACAGGAGTGGCTTGACGGCGATACGGCCGGTCGCCAGCAGGCGCGCGAAGCGCGGCACGTCGCGGTCGGGCTGGCTGTCGCCGCCCCAGGTGCCGAGCAGGCTCTTGCCGTCGTTGAGCAGGCGCGGGTCGAGTTCGATCTTGGCGCCGGCATGGGCGTTGCCGACGATCACCGCGCGCCCGCCTTGCGGCCGCACGCACTGGGCCGCCTGCAGCATGACGTCGGGCCGGCCGGTCGCCTCGATGGCGTAGTCGGCGCCGCCGTTGGTGAGCAGGCGGATCTCCTTGACCGGGTCGGCGATGCCCGGGTCGATCGCGTGCGTCGCACCCAGCTCGAGCGCCAGGCTCCGCTTCATCGGGTTGGGATCGACGGCGATGATCGGCACGCACCCGCTCGCCCGCGCCGCCATCACCGCGCACAGGCCGATCCCGCCCGCGCCCATGACGACAATGCTCGAGCCAGGCTCGGCCCGCGCGGTGTTCATCACGGCCCCCATGCCGGTCGGCAGTGCGCAGCCGAGCATCACCGCTTCGGCCGGGTTGAGTCCCGGCGGCAGCTTGGTGAGGCGGTTCTCACTGACCACCGCGTGGCGCTGGAAAGTGGTGACGCCGCCGGCATTCACCTTGCGGCCTTCCCACTTGTACACGGTGCCGGACACGTTGGCGCCGCTGCCCTTGATCCACGACAGCACAACCTGCTCGCCATCGGCGACTTTGGTGATGCCAGGCCCGAGCTCGCGTACGGTGCCGACCGCCTCGTGGCCGAGGCAGTGCGGCAGGAAGGCATCGGCTCCCCGATGGCCGCGCACCTCGGAGAGCTGCGTGTGGCAGATGCCGCTATAGGCGATCTCGACCAGCACCTGGCCCGGCTTGAGCGCGGGGATGTCGAGATGCGCGAGTTCGAGCGGTTTGCCCGTCTCAACGAGAATCGCGGCGGTGGTCTTCATGGGGCTCCGACTGCCTTTCCGGCCTCGCGGCACGGCAGCGCCTGGGTGACGCGTTCGATGATGTTATGCGCGGTAAGCCCGTCGCGTTCGCGCGCATGCCCGGTCTCACCGGCCTCGTGCAGAAAGCGGTCCTTCGTGCCAAATCGGAGCAGGCGCGCAGCGACCGGACCATGATCGGCCGACCATTCTGCAAGCGCCGCGCCGAAGCCGCCGATCAAGCTGTGCTCCTCGATCGAGGCAACCACCGGGAAGCGCGCGAAGACGTCGCGCAGCAGCGCCTCATCCAGCGGCTTGACGCTGACGACGCTGACCACGCGGGCCGAAATTCCGCGCCCGGCGAGTCCTTCCGCGGCCTCGAGCGCGATCGGCAGCATGACCCCGACCGCGAGCAGGCAGACATCAACGCCGTCGCGCACGACAAGGCTACGGCCGATTTCGATATTCGGCACTTCGCGATGGACGTTCGGCTCGCCCTTCTTGCCCATGCGGATGTAGGACGGACCGGGATGGCGCAACGCGGCGCGCAGCACGCCGCGCACCTCGAGAGGATCGGCAGGCGCCAGCACGCTCATGCCCGGCAGCGCGCGTAGCATGGCCATGTCCTCGCAGGAATGGTGCGTCGCGCCGAGCGAGGCATAGCCGAGGCCCGAGCCGACGCCGACGATCACCACCGGCACGTCGTGATAGCAGACGTCGACGCGGATCTGCTCCATCACGCGCGTCGTCGTGAACGGCGCGATGGTATAGACGACGGGCCGTAGACCGCACATGGCGAGGCCAGCGGCCATGCCCATCATGTTCGCCTCGGCGACGCCGCAGTTGAAAAACCGGCCCGGCGCCTTGGCTTTGAAGCCGTCGAACAGCCGATTGCCGATGTCGCCCGACAGCAGGACGATCCGCTTGTCGCGCTCGGCGAGCTTCGTGATCTCGTCGGCGAAATTGTTCCTCATGCCAGACCGAGCTGCCGCTTTGCCTCGGCAACCTCCTTCTGGCTGGGAATGCGGTAGTGCCAGTTGTTGTCGTCTTCCATGAACGACACGCCCTTGCCTTTGACGGTATGGGCGATGATCGCCACCGGCTTCCCGCTGCCGTTCGGCACATCGCGCATCAGCGCACACACGGCGTTCAGGTCGTGACCGTCGACTTCATGCGCATCCCAGCCGAAGGCGGCCCATTTCTCGCGCAAGGGAGCAAGCGCCAGCGTCTCGTTGCTGCGGCCTGTCGCCTGCCACTTGTTGTAGTCGACGATGACGCAGACATTCTCGAGCTTCTGCGCGGGCGCGAACATCGCCGCTTCCCACACGGAACCCTCGTTGCATTCGCCGTCGCTGAGCAGCGCGTAGACGCGGTACGATAGGCCTTGCAGCCGTCCGGCGATCGCCATGCCGAGCGCAATCGGCAAGCCGTGTCCAAGGGAGCCGGTCGCCGCCTCGACGCCGGGGATGCAGTTAGGCCCCGGATGCTCCGCGAGCCGGCTGCCGTCCTTGTTGTAGGTTTCGAGCAGGGCTTCCGGGAAGAAGCCGCGAAAGGCCAGTGCCGCATAGAGCGTCGTTGCCGCGTGGCCCTTGCTCAGGATGAAGCGGTCGCGCTCCGGCGCGTAAGGCCGCTGCGGGTCGATGCGCAGCGCGTCCCAGTAAGCCGCCGCGACGATGTCGGCGCAGGACAACGACGAGCCGAGATGCGGCGTGCCCGCCGCATGCGACATGTCGATGACGGCGCCACGCAGCCGCGCCGCAACGGCCGCAAGTTGGGAGGTGTCGGCCAGGCCGCTCATCTCAGCCTGACTTCCTGCATTCGCTTGATGTTGTAATACATCGAGTCGGTCATCGCGTTCGGGATCTTGCCGGCTGCGAATGCCGCCTTGAGCCCCTTGACAGCATCGCCGATGGTGCGCTTCGGCACGAAGCCGAGCTCGCGCCGGATCTTCTCCGACGAGACCTGGTACGAGCGGTTGTCGTTGGTCGGCGTCACGACAATGTCGATCTTGGGATCGACGACCGTCTGCACCGTCCTGGCGAGGTCCAGGACCGAATGGTTCTCGTAGCCGGCATTGTAGACCTTGCCGTCGATCAGCTTCTCCGGCAGCTCGAGGCTGTCGATATAGAGATCGCTCATATCCTCGACATGGATGTTTGGGCGAAGCTGGCTGCCGCCGAACACGATGATCTTGCCGTTGTTGATCGCATGATTGGTCAGGATGTTGACCGTGAGGTCGAGGCGCAGCCGCGGCGCGTAGCCGCACACGGTGGCCGGGCGCAAGGTCAGAGTGACGAAGCCGGGCTCGCGCTCCTGGGCCAGCACGTCCTCGCACATCGCCTTGTATTTCGAGTAGTCGGTCAGCGGCTCGAGCGGCAAGTCCTCCGTGACGTTCGGCTCCTTCTTGACGCCGTAGACGCTCGACGACGAGGCATAGATGAAGCGCTTGACGCCGGCGTCTTTTGCCGCGCGCACCAGCGGCCTGAAACAGTCGTAGTTGATCGACTTGCCGAGATCGGGATCGAGTTCGAACGACGGGTCGTTGGAGATGCAGGCGAGGTGGATGACCGCGTCGCAGTCCTTGACCGCGCGCTTAACGGCCGCGGGATCGCGCAGGTCGCCCTTGACCTCCATCAGCTTCGGGCCGCGCAGGTCCTTGAACAGATCCTCGCCGTATAGATAGAGGTCGAGGACGTTGACCTGCCAGCCCGCCTTGAGAAGTTTCGGCACCAGGCTGCTGCCGACATAGCCGGCACCTCCGGTGACCAGGACCTTGCCCTTCTTCTTGCTCATGGTCATGTCACTCAGGCACGTGCGGCGCGCGGGCGGTCGACGCCCCAGCCCATAGCCATGTCGAGAATCGCATGGCTCAGCGCCAGATGCGCGATCTCGACAAACCCGTACTCGCCGCTATTGACCCACATGTTGACATCCCCCTGCCGGCGCAGAGGGTTGTCGGCCTGGAAGCCGCTCAAGGTGAGCACCGCGCACCCTATCGCACGCGCGGCCGCGACACCCTTCAGGATGTTGGCCGAGCGGCCGGAGCTGCTGATCGCGACCAGGAAGTCGCCTTGACGCGCGTGCATCTCAATCTGCTTGGCGAAGACATTCTCGTAGCCGAGATCGTTGCCGAGGCAGGTCAGCATCGAGCCGTCGTTGAACGCGACCGAGCGCAGATTGCCGGTCTTCGTGAAATCAGCGGCCATGTGGCTGGCGATCGCGGCGCTGCCGCCGTTCCCGATGAACATCAGCTTATTGCCTTGAGCATGCGTGCGGATCGCCAGATGCGTTGCCCAGTCGTAGGCGTCAGAGAGCGACACGGCGCGGCCCGTCCTGTCGGTGCAAGCGGTCGCCGCGAGGTGGCGGGCGAGCGTATCGAAGTAGCTGTTGAGGCGGGCCTGCAGCACGGAGAGTTTCCTTATTTGAGCATCGCGGTGACGGCCTTGATCAGCGGCACCTTCTCGACTGACTTGCGGTGGCCGACGATCTCGACCTTCAGTGCGCCGACGACGTTGCCGACGAAGCCGGCCTGGTTCATCGAGGCGCCCGCCCGCACCAGCGGCGCAGTCACGGCAAGGAAGGCATCGCCTGCACCCACGGTATCGACGACCGACTTGGCGAAGGCCGGAACCTTCTTCGGCGGGCGGCCATTCTGGTAGGCGACGCAGCCGCGCTTGCCGTCGGTGATGACGATCTTGTCGCAGTGGACCAGGCGCGGCAGGTCCTCCGAAATGATGTCGGTCAGCTCGCTGAACTTGTCGGCGGTCGCAAGCCGCGCCTCGGGCGCGTCGATGCAGACGTAGTCTGCGCGCGGGTACTTGCTGATCAGGTTGAAACCGATATTGGCACTGTTCGTCTGCGCGTTGACGGCGAGGAACGGGGTCGCGCGCGTCAGCTCGTTGATTGTCGAGCGTGCGATCGCGCCATGGCCGAAATCCGTGGCAATCACGACATCGAAATCGCGGATGCGGCGCGCGACCAGCCGGTCGAAGTTCGCCTGGTCCTCCGGCGACAGCGGCGTGTCGTTGATGAAATAGACCTCGAACAGCTTGCGCAGGTGCGTCGGGTCGACGAAGCGGACCTTGCGCGTGGTCGGCGCACCCTGCCGATGCAGGGTCGTCAAGGTGACGTTGGGCTTGAGCGCCTTGCGGATCAGCTCTTCCTGGCTGTCGCGCGCACCCAGCCAGGTGACGACCTCGACCTCCTTGCAGAACGAGGCGACGTGGTTGGCCGCGGCGAAGACGCCGCCGGCGAAAGCTTCCAAATCGTGGAAGCGGGTGGCGATGATGTTCTCTTTCGCCGACTTCGCCATCGGGCTGGCATACTGGTATTCGTCGATGATCGCGTCGCCGACCAGCAGCACGCGATAGTCCTTCATCTTCTCCAGCAATTCGAGGATCGCCGGCAGGCCGCCTTCGGAGCGCACCGAGGCCAGGTAGTCGCGCGTTTCCGTGTCAAACAGGTCGAGGTGGCGGCTGATCAGTTCGGACGAGCTGAAGGTGATGTCGTCGGTGAAGACCAGCTTGCCGCCATGCGCCTCGACCGCGGCGCGCTCCACGGCGATCTTGCCGGTGACGTCCTGGTCGGCGTTGGCGTAGTCGGATCCCTTCACGTAAAAGTCCGGCTGCAGCAGCCGGATCACCTGCTCCGCATCGGGCCCATGGTTGATCGCGACGTGATCGACGTAGCTGAGCGCCGCCAGCATCTCGGCGCGCTGGAATTCCGCGAAGACGGGGCGGCCCGGACCCTTGTTGACGAAAGCGTCCGCGGTCAGGGTGACGACAAGCACGTCGCCGAAGCTGCGCGCTTCCTCGAGGTGACGGATGTGGCCAAGATGGACGAGGTCGAACACGCCATGACATAGCGCCACGCGCAGGCCGGAGGCGCGGTAGCGCGCGATGATCCCCTGGAGCTCGGTCAGCGAGCAGACCTTATCGCGCGCGGTGATGCGGCCCGGCAGAGCGCCCGGCGGCGCCGGCTGCGACTCGCCTCCGCCCTCCACCACCTTGATCTTGCGCGGTTGCATTCCGGTCACTCCGCGGCCTGCGCCGACGGCGATAGGTAGGCGAACCACGCCTTGGTGGTCTCGGCGATCTTGTCGGCGGTCCATACCGGCGCGTCGCGCCAGTAATCGAGATTGGCGAGCATGATCTCGACACCCTTCTCGAACGGCACCTTCGGCTCCCAGCCGAGGACGGACCGGATGCGCGCGATGTCGGCGAAGGTGCAGTCGGGCTCACCCGGTCGTTTCGGAATATGCGTGACGCTGCGCGGCTTCAGCAGCGAAACGAGATGGTTGATGCTGACCGTGCGCCCGCTGCCGACATTGAGCGTCTCGCCGACCACGCTGCTTTCCGCCGCCGTGATCAGCGCATCGACCGCGTCGCTGACGAAGGTGAAGTCGCGCGTCTGGTTGCCGTCGCCGACGATCGTCAGCGGCTTGCCGGCCAGCAGCTGCGCCAGGAACACGCCGAACACCGCGCCATAGGTGCCGCTCGTGCGCGCGCGCGGGCCGTAGACATTGAAGAAGCGCAGGCAGATCGCCGGCAGCTTGTAGACCTGCGTCCAGTGCAGCACCTGCTGCTCGCCGAGCCACTTGGTCAGCGCGTAGGGATATTGCGGGCGCGGCGGCGCCGTTTCCGGCGTCGGAAAGGAATCAGGAATGCCGTAACAGGAGGAGGAGGCCACATAGACCAGGCGCTGCACCTTGTGGGCGCGCGCCGCCTCGAGCACGGCGAACGTCCCGTCGACATTCGAGCGGAAATAGCCGTGCGGATTCTCGATCGACGGCACGATGTCCGCGAGCGCCGCCAGATGAAACACGCGCGCGGCCCCCTGCATCGCACGCAGCACGGTCGGCGCGTCGGCGACGTCGCCGACCCACAGCTCCACGGCCGGGCTGGCTTTATGCTGCTCCAGATTGGATGCACGGCCGACGCTGAGATTGTCGAGGACGCGGACCTTGCGGCCGCGCGCAACCAGCGCGTCGACGAGATGGCTGCCGATGAACCCCGCCCCCCCGGTCACGAGATCGAAATCCTGCGTCGGTGCGGACTGGCGGCTGGCGCTCATGGGACACGCGTGTTCTTCGGCGTTGTGGCAACGCAAACAGCGCCGCCTGCCGGAAGACGAGCAAGGAGCATGCCGGCGCTATAACCGTGGTATTTCAAGGCAATGAGGCACACGCGCGTCGTCCTGATCGGCAAGAACTGCCGGTTGTGAGCGGAACCGGCATACGGCCGGCTGCGGCATAGCGGCGGACCGCCTCCCGAAGCCGGTCGGTTATTAATTCATTGTTTTCCCTAATACTTGGTGAACCTTCGCTCTACCGGCGGTGGCTTCCTCGCCGCGGGTCGGGTGTAGAGGGCTGAAGAATTGATACATTCGTCTTGACATGAGATTTTTGTCTCACTAAGAAAGGCCCATCTCACCAAGTGCGGAGAATGCCGATGCCGATGACGCCCGCGGAGATGGACCGGAAGATCGACGAGCATTTCGGATTCGAGGCGCGCGACGACGTCGCCGGTGTGCTTTCAACCTTGGCGACCGACGTGGAGCACGACATCGTCGGCTGGCCGGCAGGCCCGACGTCCGGCCGCGAGAACGCGCGGCCGTTCTACGAGGCGCTGTTCGCCGACCTTGCCGACGGCAAGGTTACCTGCGTGAAGCGCCTCTATGGCGACTACTTCCTGGTCGACGAATCGATTTGGCGCGGCAAGGCCGTCGGGCGCCCGTTCGGACTCGAAGGACGTGGACGGCCCCTTGAGTTCCGGCTGCTGCATGTCATCGAATTCAGCAAGAGAGGCCAAATCCAGCGCGAAGCCGTCTGGGTCGATCTGGCGGCGATGATCCGCCAGCTTCCGCAGGGCTGACATGGCCACGCCAGTCGCGGCAGAGCGGTCGAACCAGCGCTATCGGACCCGCAAGGATCTGATCGCCGCCGCGGCGCGGCTGATGAAGAACGGCCGCAAGCCCACGCTCGAAGATGTCGCAGAGGCGGCGCTCGTCTCGCGGGCGACGGCCTATCGTTACTTTCCGAAGATCGATGCTCTGCTCGTCGAGGCCGCGCTCGACATCGCGGCGCCGGATGGCGAGGCGCTCTTCGCCGAGGACGCCTCGTCCGACCCGGAGGAGCGGATCGACCGCGCCGAAGCGGCCATGCACCAGATGGCTTTCGCCAACGAGGCGTCCATTCGTGTTATGCTCGCGGCGACCCTCACACAGGCGGCGACCGGCGATGACGATGTTCCGGTCCGGCAGAACCGGCGCACGCCGCTGATCGAAGCTGCACTGGCGCCGGCAAAGGATCAATTTAGGAAGGCGAGCTATGAGCGGCTCAAGTCCGCCCTCGCGGTGATCTTCGGTTCCGAGTCCATGATCGTCTTCCGGGACGTCCTGCGTCTGGACGAGAAGGCCGCACGTCAGGTGAAAAGCTGGGCTGTCCGAGCCCTCGTCCGCGCTGCACTTGAGGAATCCCGGCGGCCTGCACAGGGCTGATCACTCGGATCCGCCAGGCTGTGGGGCCAGCGGCGACCAAAAGACACCGCAGGAATCGGGTCGCACGCCGCACCAGGGCCCGCGATCATCGGCGACATTTCTGCGGAAGGTCGCCATGTCTTCTGTTCTTCATCGCGCCGCCAGCTTTCCCCATCTCGTCTGGTCGAATCTGGCCGCGCAGTCGGCCGAGCAGATTGCACTTGCGGCCGCGCCGCTCGTAGCCGTCACGGCGCTGGGCGCGGGTGCCGCGGAGACGAGCGTCCTGCAGGTCGCTTTGACCCTGCCATTCATCATGTTCGCCGTGCCCGCCGGGCTGATGGCGGATCGGTTCTCGCGCCGCATGTTGATGGTCGGCGCCGAGACGCTGCGGACAATCGCGTTACTGGCGATTCTACTGCTGCTGGTCGCCGGGCAGCTCAGTTGGCCGGCGCTCGCGGTCCTCGGCTTCGTCGCCGCATGCGGGACCGTGGTGTTCAGCGTCGCAGCACCGTCGATCGTGCCGGCGCTGGTTCCTGCATCCGATCTCTCAGGCGCGAATGCCCGCATCGAGCTGGCGCGCACCACGGCTTTCGCCGCTGGACCTGCGCTTGGCGGAGCATTGGTTGGCTGGTCGGGCGGCGGAGCGGCGTTTGCATTCGCGACAGCGCTTTCTCTCGCGGCGGTCCTGTTCCTCGCGAAGCTCGATGAGCCGTCGCGCGCGCCCGCACCACCGCGTCATCCGCTCGCGGAGATCCGGGACGGCATCGCGTTCGTGCGGGGGCACGCCGTGCTGCTGCCGGTTTTCATCACCCAGATCGTGTTCAATATCGCGTTCTTCCTGATCCTCGCCGTGTTCGTGCCCTATGCGGTTCGGCATCTCGGCCTTTCGGAGTCGGCCGTGGGCCTCGTGCTGGCGATGCTCGGCGTCGGCATGGTCGCCGGCGCGCTGCTCGCACCCGTCGTCCTCGATCGCCTGCCGTTCGGC